>NZ_JBFRCN010000003.1:0-270688 GCF_040965835.1 Paraburkholderia sp. BR10872 | reverse complement strand
CCCCGAACTCATGCTGCACGCGGCGGCCAGGCTCTCGCTCGGCGCGATGGACGCCGTCGCGGCGGGCTGCGGCATGGGCGGCAGCGCGTCGGCGCGCCAGCTCGTGGACGCCATCCTGCGCCTTCACGCCCCCGTGCTCCTCGATGCCGATGCGCTCAATCTCGTCGCGCGCGACGAGGCGCTCGCGGCGCACGTCGCGCAGTCGGCGACCGCGCGCGGCGCGCCTTGCGTGCTCACGCCGCATCCGCTGGAAGCGGCGCGCCTGCTCGGCTGCGACACCGCCGCGGTGCAGCGCGACCGCCTCGCCGCTGCGCGAACACTTGCGGCCTGCTACGCGGCGGTTGCCGTGCTCAAGGGCAGCGGCACCGTGGTCGCCGCGCCCGACGGCCGCGTCGCCGTCAATCCCACCGGCAACGCGGGCCTCGCCACGGGCGGCACCGGCGACGTGCTCGGCGGCATGATCGGCGCGCTGCTGGCCCAGCGCGTGCCGCCCTATGAAGCGGCGCTCGCGGGCGTCTACCTGCACGGCCTCGCCGCCGACACGCTGTGCGCACAAGGCGACGGCCCCGCGGGCCTCACGGCAGGCGAACTCGCGCCAGCGGTGCGCAAGCTCATGAACCGGCTCTTTTACGCGCCGTCTTATGCCGCCTGAAGCCGCATGCCGCGCGTCCGGTCGCACGGCACGCGGCTTGCTTCACGGCGACGCTGGCCCTACCTCCCGCTCCCGGCACAGCCGCAGGCATCCACAACGCTGCGCAGTGTCGCGCGAGGCCGCTATACTGATCCTCCGCACGCCGTCTTCTACCGGAGGCGGCCCGTGCTTGCCCGCGGCGCGCGAAGCGCGCGTTCGGCCAGACCGGCGAACCGCACCTGCCGCCCTCCATTCGTGATCCCTCGCTAGACGAACATGACGAATCCGCTCCCCGCCTGGTCCGCGCTACAGACGCATTACGAACAGATCCGCGACGAAAAGCTGCGCGACTGGTTCGCCCCCGCCAACGACCCTGCGCCGTCGCGCGCCGAACGCTTCACGTTCGCAGGCGCCAGTCTCGGCGCCGACTTCTCGAAGAACCGCATCACCGACGCCACGCTCAAGCTGCTCGTGCAGCTCGCTCGCGAGGCCGGCGTAGAAGCGCGCCGCGATGCGATGTTCAAGGGCGAAGCCGTCAATCCGACTGAAGGCCGCGCGGCGCTGCACACCGCCTTGCGCGCCACCGAAGCCGACGCCCCGTACCACGCCCAGATCGCCGCCGAACGCGCGAAGATGGCGAAGTTCGCCGACGCCGTGCGCAGCGGCGCATGGACCGGCTACACGGGCAAGCGCATCCGCCATATCGTGAATATCGGCATCGGCGGCTCGGACCTCGGGCCGAAAATGGTCGTGCACGCGCTCAAGCATCTCGAACTGCCCGAGATCACCTCGCACTTCGTCTCGAACGTCGACGGCGCGGACCTGTGGCGCACGATCGAAGACATCGATCCGGAAGAAACGCTGGCGATCATCGTCTCGAAGACGTTCACGACGCTCGAAACCATGACCAACGCGCTGTCGATGCGCGACTGGTTCGTCAAGCACGGCTGCCCGCAAGGCGAACTCGCGAAGCACTTCGTGGGCGTCTCGGCCAATCCGGCCGAAGTCGTGAAGTTCGGCATCGCCAAAGAAAACGTGTTCGAGATGTGGGACTGGGTTGGCGGCCGCTATTCGTTGTGGTCGGCCGTGGGCCTCTCGATCATGATCGCCATCGGACCGCAGCAGTTCGACGAACTGCTCGCCGGCGCGCACGACATGGACAAGCACTTCCGCGAAGCGCCGCTGGAGAAGAACCTGCCCGTGCTGCTCGGCATGATCGGCATCTGGTATCGCAACTTCTTCGGTTCGCAGAGCTATCTCGTTGCGCCCTACTCCGAAGCGCTGCACTTCCTGCCTTCGTATCTCCAGCAGCTCGAAATGGAGAGCAACGGCAAGTCGGCGCGCCTCGACGGCAAGTTCGTCGATTACGCGACCTCGGCGATCACCTGGGGCGAGCCCGGCACGAACGGCCAGCACGCGTTCTTCCAGATGCTGCACCAGGGCACGACGATCGTGCCGATCGACTTCATCGCCGTACTCACGCCCGAGCATCCGCTGGCCGACCATCATCCGAAGCTGCTCGCAAACTGCTTTGCGCAGAGCGAGGCGATGATGCTTGGCCGCACCGAGGAAGAAGCGAAGAAGATTGCCGGCCCGGACAAGCCCGAGCTCGTGCCGCACATCATGTTCCCCGGCAACCGCCCGACCACGACGCTGCTCGTCGATGCGCTCACGGCCCGCTCGCTTGGCGCGCTGATCGCGCTCTATGAGCACAAGGTGCTGGTGCAGGCTTCCGTGTGGGACATCAACCCGTTCGACCAGTGGGGCGTGGAACTCGGCAAGATCCTCGGCAAGGTGGTGGAAGCGGACTTGAACGCGGCAAGCGCCGATGTGAAGCCGCACGATTCGTCCACGGCCGCGCTGATCGCGCGCGCCCGTGCGGCGCTCAAGCGCTAAATCGGGCAGAAGCGGCGTGCGCATGCACTGCGCACGCCGTTCACCGGACAGACGTTAACGCCCGGCTTCGACATTGCTCGCGTTGCGCGAGGATGCCGCGCCATGCGGCGCGTTGGGCACGCGGTGGCCCGCTTCGATCGTGATGATGGCGTCGCAGCGCTGCGCGAGATCGACGTCGTGGGTGACGAGCACGAGCGTCGCCCCGTTCGAGCGATTGAGTTCGAACATCAGGTCGATAACGGCGTGGCCGGTGGCGGCGTCGAGGCTGCCAGTGGGCTCGTCGGCGAACAGCACCGCGGGGCGCGTCACGAATGCGCGGGCGAGCGCCACGCGCTGCTGCTCGCCGCCCGAGAGCAGCTTCGGATAGTGGCCCGTGCGCTCGGCAAGACCCACACGCTCGAGCAGCGTGCGCGCGCGGGAGAACGCGTCACGCGTCGACATGCCGCCCTGCAGTTCGAGCGGCAGCGCGACGTTCTCCAGAGCGGTGAGATGCGGCATCAGCTGGAACGACTGGAACACGAAGCCCACCGAGCCGTTGCGCAGCGCCGCGCGCTGATCTTCGGCCATGCCGGTAAGCTCATGGCCTAGCAGGCGCACCGAACCCGCGCTCGCGCTGTCGAGGCCGGCCAGCAGGCCGAGCAGCGTCGACTTGCCGGACCCGGAAGCGCCGACGATCGCCACGCTCCCGCCCGCCTGCATGGTGAGGTCGATGCCGTCGAGGATCGTCAGTTCGCCGGTCGCGTCGGTGACCCGCTTGGTCAAACCCCGTACTTCGATGACTGGATCGCTATTCATTCGCACATGATGACGCACAGGTTAGCCGTGAACCAGAAGCGCGCCGCGCGGCGCGCCGCCCTTTCCCGCGCTTGGTCCCGCTTCAGCGCGCTTGCCGCTATCGCCACCTTGACCGCTGCTGCGTTGCTGGGCGCCTTATGCGGCACGACCGGCACCGCGCTCGCTGCCACGCCCGTCTCTACTGCCAACGCGGCGACAAACCCCGCCGCAACGGCGAAGCCGAACATCGTCGTGCTCGGCGACAGCCTTTCGGCCGAATACGGCCTGCCGCGCGATACGGGCTGGGTGGCCCTGCTGCGCCAGCGGCTCGCCAGCGAGCGAATCGATTATAACGTTGCGAATGCGAGCATCAGCGGGGACACGACCAGCGGGGGACTCACGCGCCTGCCGCTCGTCATGCAGCGCATCAAGCCCGCAATCGTGATCGTCGAACTCGGCGCAAACGACGCACTGCGCGGCGTACCGCTCACGACGACCGAGAGCAATCTGCGCGCCACCGTCGCGCAGATCCGCAAGGGCGGTGCGAAACCCGTGCTCATCGGCATGTACGTGCCGCCCAACTACGGGGTCGACTATACGCGTGACTTCCACGCCATCTACGAGCGGCTGGCGAAAGAACTGAACGTGCCGCTCGTGCCCTTTCTGCTCGCCGGTCTCGCCGACAAGCCCGAACTCTTCCAGGCCGATCAGATCCATCCCACGCAGCAGGCACAGCCTTTGCTGCTCGATAACGTGTGGCCAACGCTCAAGCCGCTGCTAGGCAGCGGCGTGCGGCGCTGAGGCGGCAGCGGGACAAACGCGCGGGCGTCCTCACCGGGCGCCCATTCCCAGGGCCCCGCCCTCGGCGCGTTCAAGCCGCTCGAGCCTCTCGGCCAGCGTGGCGGCGGGCAACCGCGTCCCGCCATTGGCCACCGTTTGCGTCAGACACGCGAGCCCGCGAAGTTTCGCTGTCTGAATCCGACCGACCCTGACTGGAGGGAAGAAGCATGAAATATTTACCTCTCATTGTCGTTACGGCAGCCCTTGCTGCCTGCGCCAATCAGCCAATGCCGAGCGGAGCACAGTCCGTCGGCACGAGCCAGCAACCGCCTGCGACGGTTGCCCAATGCATCGCGCAAAAATGGGCCGACAAGTCGCAACAGCAAGTCGTCTCGCAGTCCGTGCTCGCCAACGGCCAGGCTGTCGACGTCTACGTCCCTGGCCAGCAGCCGCCTAACGGCGCAGCCGCAACGGTGCGCCCGGCATGGAGCGCCAGCGCGAAGACGTGGGTCGGCTTCCGCTCAGGCGGCGGCGCCGGTGGGGACGCCACCAGCGACATCAGCGCCTGCCTCTGATTTCGCGCTCGCCAGAACGCAAAAAGCCCCGCGATGTCTCGCGGGGCTTTTTTTGCGCCGGCTCTCGACGCCGGCGGGCGGATACGCGGATCGGGCTTACTGGGCGTTGTCGCCGTCGCCCGACTGGCTGGCCGAGCTGAGCGAGCCGTAGAGCTTCACCTTCGCGCGCTCGCGCAGCGCGTCGAGGTACGCCTGCACCTGCGACTGGCCGTCCACCTGGGCCAACTGCTGCTGCGCGGCGGCCAGACGCGGGCCTTCTGCGGCCGCACCGTTGGTCACGCTGTTCACGCGGTAGATCGCATAGCCGTCGTTGCCGAGGTCCACGCCCACGTAAGCGGGCAGCTTCTGCGCATCGGCCTTGAAGACGGCGGACAGCGCGCCGGGCGGCAGGCCCTGTGCGTCGTTGCGCGACACCTTGAGCGCCGACGAGAAACCGTCGGTGGATTTCGACTTCTGCAGCTCCGCGAGCTTCGCCTCGCCGTCCTTGTGCGCGATGTCGGCGGCCTGCTGCGCGACCACCTTCCGGCGCACCGCGTCCTTGACCGCGGCGAACGCGGGCACGGCGGCCGGCTGGTAGTTCGTCACGTGAGCCGAGATCAGCGTGTTGTTGCCGACGTCGATCGCCTGGGTGTTGTTGTGCTGGTTCACCGAGTCGCTCGCGAATACCGCGTCGAGGAACTTCTGGTTGTTCAGCGGGCTGTCCGGCGGCAGCGCTGCATTCGGCTTCGGCGTGACCGTCGCCGTCTGGATCGTCAGCTTGTACTTGTCCGCGGCCGGCTGCAGGCTCTTGGCCTGCTCGTAGACCACCGACGTAAAGCCATCGCTCGCGTCGGCGAGCAGCTTCGCGGCTTGCTGCGTCTTCACGTCGTTCGTGATCTGCGCCTTCACGTCGTCGAACGGCTTCGTGACCGCCGGCTTCAGGTCCGTGACCTTGACGATGTGATAGCCGAAGTCCGACTGGATCACGTCGCTGATCTCGTCCTTCTTGAGCTTGAAGACCGCGGCGTCGAACGCCTGGCCGCCCGCGATCATGCCTGGGCCGAAGTAGCCGAGGTCGCCGCCCTTCGAGGCCGAACCCGGGTCCTGCGATTCCTTCTGCGCGATCTGCGCGAACTGGTCCGGATGCGCCTTCACTTCGGCGAGGATCGATTCGGCCTTCTGCTTCGCGGCGTTGCGCACGTCGGCGCTCGCGTCCTTCGGCACCGTAATCAGGATGTGGCTCGCGCGCACTTCTTCCTGCGTGCGGTAGTGCGCGATGTTGTCGTCGTAGTACTTCTTGAGATCGGCGTCGCTCGGCTGCACGCCGGCGGCAACCGTCGCCGCGGAGAGCACGAGATACTGGATCTGCGCCGTCGCCGGCGTGGCGAACGCGTTCTTGTTCGCGTCGTAGTACGCCTGCAATTGCGCGTCGGTCGGCTGGACCTTGGGCGCATAGTCGCTCGTGTGGAACGCGAGGCCCTGCACTTCGCGCTGTTGCTCCGAGAGGCCCGTGAGCTGCTGCGCGAGCGCCTTCGGCGTGAACGCGCTGCTGATGATCGACGCCGGCAGTTGCTGCATGGCGAGGCTATAGCGCACGCGCTCGTCGTACTGCTCCGGCGTCATACCCTGCATGGCGAGCAGCTGCTTGTACTGGTCGAGGTTGATCGAACCGTCAGGATTCTTGAGCGACGAGATCACCGGGTCGGAGAGCAGCGCGCGGCGCACGGCGTCGTCCGAGGCGGTCAGGTGCAGGCGCTGCGTTTCGTCCACGAGCACGCGCTGCTGGATCAGACCGTCGAGGATGTCCTTGCGGTGCTGGGGCGTGTCGAACATGCTCGCATCGAATTGCGCGCCAAGGACCTGGCGGGCCTGGTCGAGCTGCTGGCGCGCGGCGTTGTCGTATTCGACACGCGTGATCTTGTGCCCGTTGACGCTCGCGACGTTCGCGCTTTCATCGAAGAAGCCGCGGAAACCTTGAATACCGACGAAGCCCAGCCCTGGCAGGACGACCAGGAGCAGCATGAACATCATCAGGCGTTTGTGATTGCGGAAAAAGTCGAGCATGCGTGACCAGACGTTGAGGGCGCCAAAAAACGGAACGCCCGATATTACAACAGCGGCCAACAAAAAAGGCGAACCGGAGTTCGCCTTCTTGTCGAGATATCCTTGGCGGAGCGGACGGGACTCGAACCCGCGACCCCCGGCGTGACAGGCCGGTATTCTAACCAACTGAACTACCGCTCCGTGCGGGTGCGCTACGTACCGGAACTGAAGCTGTGGTGGGTGCTGAGAGGCTCGAACTCCCGACCTACGCCTTGTAAGGGCGCCGCTCTACCAACTGAGCTAAGCACCCAGCTTCATGCTTTCCTGCGCTGCTTCCTGTAGTGCGACTTCTGCTGCGCTACCCATCAGGTAGCGAGCCCGCTAGTTTAGCGCATCCTTCAGCGCTTTGCCAGGCCTAAATTTGGGCACCTTCGCCGCCTTGATCTTGATCGCGTCGCCAGTCCGCGGATTGCGGCCCGTGCGCGCCGTACGCTTGCCGACGGCGAACGTGCCGAAGCCGACGAGCGTGACCGAGCCGCCCTTCTTGAGCGTGCCTTTGACGCCGCCGATCACGGCGTCGAGTGCGCGCCCCGCAGCCGCCTTCGAAATGTCGGCTTGTTGCGCAATATGGTCAATCAGTTCCGTTTTATTCATTCCAGCCCCCGAGAATGTGTTTGGGTAAACGTAAGAAAGAAGGTCAACTTGTTGGATAGACGTCCCCGGCATAGCGCGGGGCCCGCTCATTTAACGGGGCCGCAAATGCCGTGTCAAGCGGGGTTGAGCCTGATTTGGCGCGGGATTCGAGGGATTTTTCGATGGAGTCTTCGAACAAGTGGGAAAAGGCCGAAAAAAGCGCTGGTTGTCATCACAACGTCAAGAATCGCGACGCAAGCAAAAAGCCCGCGGACCATGCCGCGGGCTTTTTTGGGGTCCAACGCGCCGCGCAGAGCGCGGCTTGTCGAAGGCGTACTGAAGGTGTACCGAAGGCTTAGTGCTTGACGACTTCCGTCGCGCCGGCGTCCTTCGATTCGGCCACGGGCGCTTTGGCGTCCTCGGCCTTCACTTCTTCTTCCGGCAGCGGCTGCGGCACACGTTCGAGCGCGAGTTCGAGCACCTTGTCGATCCAGCGGACCGGCACGATTTCGATCGAGTTCTTCACGTTGTCCGGAATCTCGGTGAGATCCTTGACGTTCTCTTCCGGGATCAGCACGAGCTTGATGCCACCGCGATGCGCCGCGAGCAGCTTCTCCTTCAGCCCGCCGATCGGCAGCACTTCGCCGCGCAGCGTGATCTCGCCCGTCATCGCCACGTCGGCACGCACCGGAATGCCCGTGAGCACCGACACGAGCGCCGTCGTCATCGCACCGCCTGCGGACGGACCGTCCTTCGGCGTCGCGCCTTCCGGCACGTGGATGTGGATGTCCTGCTTCTCGAACGCCTCGTCCTTGATACCGAGACGACGCGATCGCGAACGCACCACCGAGCGTGCCGCTTCGACCGATTCCTTCATGACGTCGCCGAGCGAACCCGTGCGGATCACGTTGCCCTTGCCGGGCATGACCGCCGCTTCGATCGTCAGCAGATCGCCGCCGACTTCCGTCCACGCAAGACCCGTGACCTGACCGATCTGGTTTTCCTTCGCGGCCAGACCGAAGTCGTACTTGCGCACGCCGAGGAAGGTGTCGAGATTGGCGCTGTCCACCGTGACGGCCTTGTCGGCCTTCTTCAGCAGCAGCATCTTCACGACCTTGCGGCAGATCTTCGACACTTCGCGCTCGAGCGAACGCACACCCGCTTCACGCGTGTAGTAGCGAATGATGTCGCGGATCGCGCCTTCGGTCACCTCGATCTCGCCCGGCTTCAGCCCGTTGTTCTTCTTCTGCTTCGGCAGGAGATAACGCTGGGCGATGCTGACCTTCTCGTCTTCCGTGTAACCGGACAGACGGATGACTTCCATCCGGTCGAGCAGCGGCGGCGGGATGTTCAGCGAGTTCGACGTGGCGACGAACATCACATCGGAGAGGTCGAAATCGACTTCGATGTAGTGATCGGCGAACGTGTGGTTCTGTTCCGGATCGAGCACTTCAAGCAACGCCGACGACGGATCGCCGCGGAAATCCATGCCCATCTTGTCGACTTCGTCGAGCAGGAAGAGCGGATTGCGCACGCCGACCTTGGTCAGGCTTTGCAGGATCTTGCCCGGCATCGAACCGATGTACGTACGACGGTGACCGCGAATCTCGGCTTCGTCACGCACGCCGCCCAGCGCCATACGCACGAACTTGCGGTTCGTTGCGCGCGCAATCGACTGCCCGAGCGAGGTCTTGCCGACGCCCGGAGGCCCGACGAGGCACAGGATCGGCGCCTTGACCTTGTCCACGCGCTGTTGCACCGCGAGATACTCGAGAATGCGTTCCTTCACCTTCTCGAGACCGAAGTGGTCTTCGTCGAGAACGGCTTCTGCATTCGAGAGGTCGTTGTTGACCTTGCTCTTCTTGCGCCACGGCAGGCCGATCAGCGTGTCGATGTAGTTGCGCACGACGGTCGCTTCCGCCGACATCGGCGACATCAGCTTGAGCTTCTTGAGCTCGGCGTCGGCCTTCTTCTTGGCTTCCTTGGGCATGCGCGCAGCCGTGATACGCTTCTCGAGTTCTTCGAGATCCGCACCCTCTTCGCCTTCGCCCAGTTCCTTCTGGATGGCCTTGACCTGCTCGTTCAGGTAGTACTCGCGCTGGCTCTTTTCCATCTGGCGCTTCACGCGGCCGCGAATGCGCTTCTCCACCTGGAGAATGTCGATTTCGGCTTCGAGTTGCGCGAGCAGGTGTTCCAGACGCTCCACGACCGGGAACATCTCGAGGATGTGCTGCTTCTGGTCGAGCTTGAGCGGCAAATGCGCGGCGATGGTGTCAGCAAGACGACCGGCCTCGTCGATGCCCGACAGCGACGTCAGGATCTCAGGCGGGATCTTCTTGTTGAGCTTCACGTACTGGTCGAACTGCGAGACGATCGCGCGGCGCAGCGCTTCGGTTTCTGCGCTGTCGGCGTGGTCCGGTTCGAGCGGCATCACTTCGCACGAGAACTGCGTTTCCTGCTCTTCGATGGAAAGCGTCTTCGCGCGCTGCAGGCCTTCCACGAGCACCTTCACGGTGCCGTCGGGCAGCTTGAGCATTTGCAGGATGTTGGCGACACACCCTACTTCATACATGTCTTTTTCGGTCGGCTCATCCTTCGCGGCGGTCTTCTGCGCGACGAGCATGATGTGCTTGCCGCCTTCCATAGCCGCTTCGAGGGCCTTGATCGATTTCGGTCGGCCCACGAAAAGGGGAATCACCATATGCGGGAAGACGACGACGTCTCGCAGCGGCAGCAGCGGGAGCGTGGTGCGTTCCGGCGGGAGGAGTTGGGTTCCTGACATTTCATTTCCCCATGAGTGGAATCAATTGTTCGGTAATTGAGGCCTGAGATACCGATTGCAAGCCTCGCGCGTGTGGGAAAAGTTCAGTGACTCCAAAATAGTGCGCCATCGACCACAAGATTAAACGAAAAAGCCGTTCATCCCATTGTATGAACGGCCCTTTTCCGGAACTCTTTAGCCGATCACCACCATCAGTTCGACCCTGCAACCTTCGGAGCGTCTTCGTAGATCAGCAGCGGTTTGCCGTCGCCGTCGATCACGTTGTCGTCGATGATGACCTTGCTCACGCCCTTCATGGCCGGCAGCTCGTACATCACGTCGAGCAATGCCTGTTCCAGGATCGAGCGCAGGCCACGAGCCCCCGTCTTGCGTCGGATCGCCTTGCGGGCGACGGCCTGCAGCGCAGCCGGGCGAATTTCCAGCTCCACGCGCTCCATGTTGAAGAGCTTGTGATACTGCTTGACGAGCGCGTTCTTCGGCTCGACCAGAATCTTCATGAGCGCGGCCTCGTCGAGCTTGCCGAGCGTGGCGACCACGGGCAGACGGCCGATCAGTTCGGGAATCAGGCCGAACTTGATCAGGTCTTCCGGTTCCGTTTCGCGCAGCACTTCGCCTGTGTCGCGCTCCTGCTTGCTCTTCACGCTCGCGCCGAAGCCAATGCCGGTCTTTTCCGTACGGTCGGTGATGACCTTTTCCAGACCGTCGAACGCGCCGCCGCAAATGAACAGGATATTGGTCGTGTCGACCTGGATGAAATCCTGGTTCGGATGCTTGCGGCCGCCCTGCGGCGGCACCGAAGCCATCGTGCCCTCGACGAGTTTGAGCAGCGCCTGCTGCACGCCCTCGCCGGACACGTCGCGCGTGATCGACGGGTTGTCCGACTTGCGGCTGATCTTGTCGATTTCGTCGATATAGACGATGCCGCGCTGGGCCTTGTCGACCTCGTAATTGCAGTTCTGCAGCAGCTTCTGAATGATGTTCTCGACGTCTTCGCCCACGTAACCGGCTTCGGTCAGCGTGGTGGCGTCGGCGATCACGAACGGGACGTTCAGAAGGCGCGCGAGCGTCTGCGCGAGCAGCGTCTTGCCCGAACCCGTGGGCCCGATCAGCAGGATGTTGCTCTTGGAGAGTTCGACGTCGTCCTTCTTGTCGAGATGCTTCAGACGCTTGTAGTGGTTGTACACCGCCACTGCGAGAATCTTCTTCGCGCGCTCCTGCCCGATCACGTACTGGTCGAGGATGTCGCGGATCTCCTGCGGGCTCGGCAGGTCCGAGCGCGACAGCGCCGCGTCGACGCCGGCACCGGCGGCTTCGTCGCGAATGATCTCGTTGCACAAGTCGATGCATTCATCGCAGATGAATACCGACGGACCAGCGATGAGCTTTTTCACCTCATGCTGGCTCTTGCCGCAGAACGAGCAATACAACAGCTTCTCGCTGTTAGAACCTTTCTTGTCCGCCATGGATAAATGAGCCTCCGGACACTCTGTTACATGATACGCCGTTTCCCCCGGCGAGGCCGGAGGGTGCGTGAACCGCTTGCTGTGACGGCGTTGGGGGCCGCAGGCCGCGAAGCGCGTTTGCCGATTATTTCACAAGGTCTGCGCGGCGTCGGCTATCCCCTTTTGTACGGGGGCCGAGCTGTTCCTTTACGTGCCGTTGTCACGGCTTGCGCGCCCTTCGCAGGGTCGGACGCGCAAAACCGCTCGCAGATCAAGGACGCTTGTGCAGGACCTGATCGACGAGACCGTAGGCCTGGGCGTCGTCACCCGACATGAAGTTGTCGCGATCCGTGTCGCGCGCAATGCGCTCGACCGGCTGACCGGTATGGTGCGCGAGCAACTGGTTCAGGCGCTCCTTCAGGTACAGGATTTCGCGAGCCTGGATTTCGATGTCCGAAGCCTGGCCGCGCGCGCCGCCGAGCGGCTGGTGAATCATCACGCGCGAGTTCGGCAGCGCGAAACGCTTGCCCTTGGCGCCCGACGCCAGCAGGAACGCGCCCATGCTGGCCGCGAGGCCCATGCAAAGGGTCGAAACGTCCGGCTTGACGAACTGCATCGTGTCGTAGATCGCCATGCCGGCCGACACCGAGCCGCCCGGGCTGTTGATGTACAGGCTGATGTCCTTGTCCGGATTTTCGCTTTCCAGGAACAGCAGCTGGGCGACCACGAGGTTGGCCGTCTGGTCGTTCACTTCGCCGACCATGAACACCACGCGCTCCTTGAGCAGGCGCGAGTAGATGTCGTAGGAACGTTCGCCGCGGCCGCTCGTTTCGACGACGATCGGCACGAGGCCGAGCGCCTGCGGGTCGAAGTCCCGCGACGAGTGGGAGGTCAACGTATCCAGCGATTGAGCGCGAATGGTCATGCGATGCATCCTTGTCTGGAAAAGTTCTTCTATATACCCGTATGGCGACGGACCCCGGCTAAATCAACCACACGGACAGCATGGCTAAAACCTGCGGATGCAAAAACGGCGTGCTGGCCGTCGGTCGCTCCGACAGCCGGCACGCCGTAGCGGGCAGATTTAAGCCTGCGCCGTCGCGCTTGCCAGTTCTTCGAAGCTAACTTGCTTGTCCGTCACCTTGGCCTTGCCGAGCACGAAGTCGACGACGTTCGATTCGACGACATAGGCTTCCATTTCGGCCAGACGCTGCTGGTTGGAATAATACCAGCGCACGACCTCCTTCGGGTCCTCATAGCTTTTCGCGAATTCGTCGACTTCAGCACGGATCTGCTCCGGCTTCGCCTCGAGGCCGTTGGCCTTCACGAGTTCGGCGAGCACGAGGCCGAGCTTCACGCGGCGCTCGGCTTGTTCCTTGAACATTTCGGCCGGGATCGGTGCGTCCTTGGCGTTGGGCACGCCACGCTGCGCGAGGTCGGCGCGCGCCATTTCGACGAGGCGTTCCTGATCCTGCTCGACGAGTGCGTTCGGCACGTCGAGTTCGGCGATCTTCAGGAGCGCGTCCATCACCTGGTTCTTGACGATCGACTGGGTGCGGCGCTTCGCTTCGCGTTCGAGGTTGTCCTTGATTTCGGCGCGCATCTTCACGAGGTCGCCGTCGGCGATGCCGAGCGACCTGGCGAATTCAGCGTCGATTTCCGGCAGGTGCGGCCACTCGATCTGCTGCATCGTGATCGTGAACTTCGCCGTCTTGCCGGCGACGTCCTTACCGTGATAGTCCTCGGGGAACGCGAGGTCGAATTCGCGCGACTCGCCCTTCTTCAGGCCGATTGCCGCCTTTTCGAATTCCGGCAGCATGCGGCCTTCGCCCAGCACGAACGCGAAGCCTTCCGCGGTACCGCCCTGGAACGCGACGTCGTCGATCTTGCCGACGAAGTCGACCGTCACGCGGTCGCCTTCCTTCGCTGCGGTGTCGGCGCCGCCGTCACCGTGCTCGCCAGCTTCGCCGCGAGCGTGGAAGTGCACGCGCTGCTTGCGCAGGATGTCGAGCGTGCGGTCGATTTCCGCTTCGGTGATGGTCGTGGTCGTGCGCTCGATTTCGGCCGTCGCGACGTCGCCGAGCTTCACTTCCGGGTAGACCTCGAAGGTCGCGTCGAACGCGTAGTCGCCTTCAGCGGCTTCCGACTTCGGTGCGAAGCTCGGCTGGCCGGCGACGCGCAGGTTCTCGGCGCGGCTGATGTCGAAGAATTCCTTGCCGACCTTGTCGCTCAGGACTTCGGCTTCGACCTGGCCCGAATACTGCTGCGTGACCATCTTGAGCGGCACCTTGCCCGGGCGGAAACCCGGCATGCGCACGTTTTTCGCGAGTTTACGGATGCGCGAATCGATTTCTTTCTGCACGGCGTCCTTCGGCAGGGAAATCGTCACGCGGCGTTCCAGCTTGCCGAGGTTTTCAACAACGTTAGCCATGGCTTCAATCGTCCTAAAATTGTTCGAGCGAATCAGTAATCTGTGGTCTTTGCGAGCCGCGGTCCGCCTGGATCCGATGTGGTCCAGCAACCCGCTTTGGAGCTGAACGCAGGCGCCTCGTGCGCCGCTCAACAGCGCCGAAACGGGCGGCTTGCGGTGCGGTTGCGTCAAAAGAGCCAAGTATTTTAGCAAACTATTTCCCGGTCCCACTGGAATTGCCGTTTGAGTGTGCTATGTGGCTGTTTTTGACCCGGTTTCGACCTGCTTTTGAGCCGCTGCGAGCCTCAAATGCACTCCGATGCGCGCTATCGCAACGCCGCTATCCAGCCCACCCGGCGAGGCTGTTAAGCTTACGCTCGCGCCGGACGCCCCACCGGCCGCAGCCGCTCCCAACACAATTCTTCCAGCAGAGACACCATGCCGAATTCGTCGCCTGACGCTCCCGTTATCGTCATTGCTCCTGATTCTTTCAAAGGCTCGCTCAGCGCGGACGGGGTCGCCGCCGCGATCGCCGAGGGCATCCGCCGCGTGCGCGCCGACGCCGACATCCGCATCCGCCCGATGGCCGACGGCGGCGAAGGCACGCTCGACGCGATGCTGTCGATGGGCGGCGAGCGCCGCGTGCTCACCGTGGAAGGCGCCGCGGGGCCGAAGCGCGACGCCGCGGTGGGCCTGCTGCACGACGGCAGCGCGATCGTCGAAACGGCCGAGATCGTCGGCATCACGGACCCCGTGGGCATGGGCGTGCCGGTCGACGCGCGCAGCACGCGCGGCATGGGCGAGGCGATCCGCGCACTGCTCGACGAAGGCGTGCGGCGCTTTTACGTGGCGCTCGGCGGCAGCAGCACCAACGACGCCGGCGCGGGCCTGCTCGCGGGCCTCGGCCTGCAACTCTTCGATGCCGTCGGCAAGCCCCTCGAACCCACGCCGCAAGCGCTTGTGCACGTAGTGCGCGTGGACGTTTCCGGGCTCGACGCGCGGCTTCGCGAGGCATCGTTCGTCGGTATGTCGGACGTGGACAATCCCCTTACGGGCGAGCATGGCGCAACCGCCGTGTTCGGCCCGCAAAAAGGCGTGACGCCCGAGCAGGTCGCACCGATCGACGCGGCGCTCGGCCGTTTCGCCGATCTGCTCGAAGCGGCGTTGGGCCGTCGCGTGCGCGACGAAGCCGGTTCCGGCGCGGCCGGCGGCCTGGGTTTCGCGCTGCGCATGCTCGGCGCGAGCTTCGAGCCCGGCGCCGAGGTCGTTGCGCGCACCATCGGTCTGGACGAAGCGCTCGATCGCGCGGACTGGCTCATCACCGGCGAAGGCCGCTCCGACGTGCAAACGCTGCACGGCAAGGCGCCGTTCATCGCCTGCCGCCGCGCCGCGGCCGTGGGCGTGCCGGCCACGCTGCTCTCGGGCGCCGTGGATGCAGCCGCCCTGCCGCGGCTCGCGGAACATTTCAGCGGCGGCTGCTTCTCGCCCGCGCCGGGCCCCATCACGCTCGAAACCGCGATTCGCGACGCCGCGCGCCTGCTCGCCAACGAAGCCGAGCAGCTCGCCCGCCTCAAATACGCTGCGCGTACATCCAACTAAGATCCGGGCAGACCGGCCGGGGCCCGCCGCCCCGGCTTCGTCGCCCGCATCCGCGTGGCCAGGTCGCGGCCAGATTCTTGACCCTCGGCGCGACACGCATTCCACAGTAAGCGATTAATAGATTCGTGCACCGCACCGGATGCGCTGGACAAGGGTTAGGATGCGTTGACCGGCGCGCAAGATGGGGCAACAATCATGGAATCGCGACACGTGTCGCGCCCTTCCCAAGCGACCAGACCAGGACTCCCATGAAGGCAAGCAAAGCCGGACTCGAACAATTCCTCACCTATCGGCTGCATGTCCTGAACAAACTCTCCGAACGTGGCGCGAGCGAACGCTACCAGGCGAAGCTCGGCATCACACTTCCGGAGGCTCGGCTCATTGCAGCTGTGGGGGCGTTCGGCCCGTTTTCCGTGATGGAGCTTGCGCGTCACGCAAATCTCGACAAGAGCCAGGCAAGCCGTGCAGCCGAGGCGCTGATGCGCCGCGGCCTCATGCAGCGCGACACGAGCGAGGAGGATGGACGCCTCGTGCTCGTTTCGCTCACAACCGACGGACGCGCGCTGTATCGCAAGGTCATGCCCATCGCGCGCAAGTGGAATGTCGACCTCTTCGCGAGCCTCGACGACAAGGAACGCGACGCACTCGCACGTGCGCTCGACAAGGTGATCGAAGCCATGCAGACCGAACCGTAAGGCAGTCCGAACAAGCAGAGGCAATAAGTCAAACAGATGGCGGCCAGAGTCAAGCCGCCATCGCGAGTGCTTCGCGTAGAACGCGCCCATGCCGCGCACAAACAAAAAGGCCATGTACCGGAAGGTACATGGCCTTTTTACTTTGGTGCGTGAGGCCGGACTCGAACCGGCACACCCTTGCGGGCGTCAGGACCTAAACCTGGTGCGTCTACCAATTTCGCCACTCACGCGAATTCTTTGCGCTTGTCTTCTTGCGCCCGGCAGGACCGCTGCCAACAACGCGTGCGATACAACCCTGTGCGACATGCCGACTGATCGAGTCCTCGTGAGACGCCGGGCGCGGTGTTGTCCACCTCGCCCGCAATACAGCCTGCTTTCTGACTGCGCCCGCCGGCAGCGATGCTTCATTATGGGCCGGCTGCGCGATTCCAGCTAAGCGTCAGAAAGCGCAAGCGCGAGATTCTAACCGATTGACTGGCGCTTGTCTGCATCCCGAAAACAGTGCACGACGGGGCACGACAGCGCATCGACCCACGCGCCGGGGCGCCCTCCAGGGCCGGCCGAAAGCCGCGCCGATGCTAGAATCGCGGCTCTACCGTCGCGGCGCGCGCTGGCCGCCGCGCAAGCCGCTTCGCCCCACATCTCCGAACGCCGTGAACTTCGACGACTACTGCCTGCAAAAGGCGGCTCCCCCTGGTTCGAGCACTTACTATGCGCTGCGTCAGGCCCGCGCTGCGCGCCAGCCGCTCCTGACCGCCCTCTTCGCACTGCGCCGCGAACTCGAGGAAACCGCGAAAGAGACGAGCGATCCCACCGTCGGCCGCACGAAGCTCGCCTGGTGGCAAAAGGAACTGGCCGCGCTCGCCGCGGGCAAACCCGCGCATCCGGTCACCCAGGCGCTCGCCGCGCATCTCGGCAATGCGAGCGCCGTCTATCCCGATCTGCAGGCGCTGCTCGCCGGCTTCGAGATGGACTTCGAGCAGGCGCGTTATCTCGATCTGCCGAACCTGCGCCGCTATATGCAGGGCGTGGGTGGCACGTTCGCCTCCCTCGTCGCGCAACTGAGCGCGCGCACCGACGAGGACCGCGAGAACGCTGCACGCTGGGCCGCGCCGCTCGGCAACGCGCTGATGCTCGCGCAGTTCGTGCCGGAAATCGGCAACGACGCGCGCCATGGCCGCATCTACGTGCCCATCGACGAACTGCAGCGCTACAACGTCACCGCCGCCGATCTCATCAACCGGCGCTATAGCGCGGAGTTCACCGAGCTGATGCAGTTCGAGACCTCGCGTGCGCGCGAATCGGTTCAGGCAGCGCTCGACGCGATTCCCGCTTCGGCACGGCGCGACCAGCGCACCTTGCGTGCGCTCGCTGCGCTCGAACTCGCGTTGCTCGACGAAGTCGAGCGCGAAGGCTACCAGGTGCTGCATCAGCAGATCGTGCTCACGCCAGTGCGCAAGCTCTGGATCGCCTGGCGCGCCGCGCGGCGCGGTTGACGCCCGCGCTACGCGCGCAGCAAGGGCAGCGGCTCGAAGCGCTGCTGCAGCACGGTCTGTGCGTCGAGGCCCCACCACGGGCCTAGCACGGTCGCATAGATCTGCCTGAAATCGACGCCCACCGGCAGATTGCCGTTGCCGTCGAGCCGCGTGAGTTGCGGCGCCTGGCCATAGAGCCCGCCCGCCACCCGCCCGCCCGCGACGAAGTGCGCCGAAGCCGTACCGTGATCGGTGCCGCGGCTTTGATTCTCGCGCACCCGCCGCCCGAATTCCGCATACGTCACGATGAGCGTGCGGTCCCAACGCCCGAGTTCTGCGAGCGCCGAGCGCATCGCCGCCATGCCCGTCGCGAACTGGCGCAGCAAGTCGGCGTGACGCTGCGGCTGGTTCTGATGCGTGTCGAAGCCGTTCAGCGTCAGACGAATCACCGCGACACCGCGCCCCGCCATCGGCGTACCTTGCGGGGTGTCGCTCGAGGCGAGCGCCTGCATGGCCGTTTTGATCGAGGTGCCGAACGCGCCTGGCGGAAACGCAGTCTTCAGCGCGTAATTGCCCGGGCGGGGCCGCAGCGCATCGGCGGCATGCACGATGTCGTTCTCGACATCGAGGATATGCGCGAGCGCGGGATTGCGTTCCTTGAGCGAGACCGGTGTCACGAGGCGCGAAGCGCGTGCGAACTGTGCCGGATTGACGAGCGCGATGGCGCGCGCGCCGTTCGAGAGCGGCCCCATCTCGGCGCTGCCGAGCACGAGCGCATCGGCGGCGAATCCGGACGGCACCGGCTCGCGTGCAAACGCGCGCGTGAGCCAGCCCTCGCGCAGATATTCGTTGGAGCGCGAAGCCGTGTCCCAGATCTCGATCGATCGAAAATGCGAAAGATTGGGCTGCGGGTAGCTCACGCCCTGCACGATCGCGAGCTCGTGCGCGCGCCACATCGGCATGAGCGGCGCGAGCGCCGGATGCAGCGCCGTGCGCTCGTCCAGTTGAATCGCCTGTGCGCGCGGCACGCCGATCGTTTGCCGGTAGCTGTAGTAGAGCGGATCGGCAAACGGCACGACGGTGTTGAGGCCGTCGTTGCCGCCCTTGAGCTCGACGAGAATCAGCAGGTTCTCGTAGCCGCTCGCCGTGCCCGCATGCATGGACACCGTGCCTTGCGCGCGCGCAGCGCGAGGCAGCCATAGCGTAGTACCCGCCACCGCGGCGGCCGTCGCACCGGCTGCAAGAAAGTCGCGTCGCTTCATGGCTTGCCTCGCTCGTCAGTGCGGCGGCGCACATTGCCGCCAGGGATTCGGCTATTCGTATTCATTGCTTCACTTCAACTGATACACCGGATCCATCAGCAGTGCCTGGAGATACGAACCCGCACGGCTGCCAACTGCAATCGCATCGACGGGCGCCAGCGGCAGGACTGCATGCTGCATTTGCAACTGCGCGGACAAGCCTGGCGTGGCATCGGCGGTGAGACCGTAGCGCGAGAGCCAGCCATCCAGATCGAAGCGCATGCCGCCTTGCAACGCGTCACGCCGCATCGCGTTCGGCGCGTTCTGCATGTTTTGCGGCATGCTTGCGGCGATCCTGGCCGCTGCGGCCGAAGCATGCGGCCGCCCTGCTTCCGTCGCACGAAACAGCTGCTCGACGAACTGCTTGCGCGCGAGCAGCGTCGAGCTATTGATCCACGATGCCCCGCCGGGCCACCCCTTCACGTTCGGCGGATAGAACAGGTTCTCGCCCAACGCGGCCGAGCGGCGCGCGAACGGCAGCGTATCGCCATAGGCCACATCGAAGCGCCGCAGCGTGCCGACGATGAACTCCACCGGCGAACTCACGAGCACGCCCCGATTGCGTTCATCCCAGAACGCGGGAGTGACGAGAAGCGCGCGAAGCGCAGCGCCGACTTCATAGCCACTTGCGCGAAAACGATCGGCGACGCTTGCAACCTGCGCATCGTCGGGCGTCGCGGAGATGAACTCGCGCCAAAGCCTCGCCGACACATACCTGGCAGTTTGCGGCTGCATGAGCAGGATGTCGAGCACCTGGTCGCCGTCGAACGGACCGCTGCGTCCCAGCACGGTCTTCTCGCCGTCGTCGTGCAAATCGGCGCGCCAGACGAACGCCTGAGTGTCGGGATCGAGACTCCAACCCGTGTAGGCGCGCGCCGCTTCGGCAACGTCGCGCTGCGCGTACTGTCCTTCGCCCAGCGTGAACAGCTCCATCACTTCACGCGCGAAATTCTCGTTGGGCCGGCCCTTGCGATTGCTCGCGCCGTCGAGGTAAAGCAGCATCGCGGGGTCCTTCGCGACCGCATGCAGCATGCTCGCGAAACTGCCCAGCGCATCGCGCCGCAACAGCGCGTTTTGCGCGGCCATCAACTGCGGCTCGCCGACTTTGTCCTGACCCGAGGTGAAGTGGTTGTGCCAGAAGAGCGTCATGCGCTCGGTCAGCGGCGAAGGCGTGACGAGCATTTCGCGCAGCCACCATGCGCGCAATTCGTCATAGCGCGCACCGCGCTGGCGCTGCGCTTGCTGGCGCTCTTCAGGGGTCCACGCGTTGCGCTGTGCCCGACTCGGCGGGACTTCGGCGGTCCACGCGGGCAGCGGCGTGAGCGCCTCGCGGCGCGCGTTGCCGACGAGCCGCGCGACAGCCTGCTCTCGCGAGAGCCCCACGTAAGGCTCGACTTCGCTCTCGCGCGGCGCGAAGCCCGTGCGCACGAGAAGATGGCGGGCGTCGTCGGCATCGAGCAGTGCATCCGCGCCGTCGTCGGGCGCCGCTGCGCGGGCGGCGGACTGCGCGCTTGCCTTCGACCGTCTGGAGTCGCTCATGATGAATGGGCGCACGACGAAACCGCCGGCGCAATCATTAAAGGTACCGGCTTAACGGCTGCGACGAAACGGATGTTGACAGTGCAATTGCTACGGTATTTTTCAGCGCGTTTCGGCGGTGCAAGTGCGCGAATGCGCGCTTCGAAGGCGGTAAAATCATGAAAGGCGTGAGAAAGGCGTGCATGAGGTGCGAAAAGAAAATCGCGTAAACGTTATTGCGGCACTTTCGCAGCAGAGCGGCATTTACACCGCCTCAGCGGTATTAGCGCTTGTACAGTTCGCGCACGGCGTCTTCGATGTGCTGGCGCAGGAGGCGCCGCTCATCAGGCGTCATATGGCCGTCGCGGCGACGCTGATCGAGATCGGGGGGAACCGCGGGACGCTGGTTGATGTCCGACGCGGGGCGCGGGATCGTGTCGCTGCGTACGCGCCGCATCGACGATTTGCCGAACGGCGAGCGAGCGGAAGACTGCGAGTTCTCGTAGCGGTCTGCGGAGGGCTGGGCCCGGGCCGGCACCGACTCCAGTGCAGCCGCCACGCCACCGGCTAGCGCCAGTGCAAGCATGGTGTGGCGCATTGTCGGCCTGACCCCTCCCATCGTTTTGTTCCCTTCTTGACGCGGCAAACGGCTACCTCGAATACATGTGCGAACCCGGCTCGGCGCGGGCATGAATTTTAAAGTCGAATGAAGTATCTACCGAACTGCCGCTTTCCGTAAAGAAGTCTATCTGTCGGTGCTTGCGGTCGTGGCACAGCACGGGTAAATTTTGTAACTGACTGTAACCTGATAATTGGTGCAAACTCGCACCACTATCCAATCGCGCTAAGATGCCAGGCATGGAAACCAAAAACCCGTCCAAAATTCTCGTTGTCGATGACGATCCCCGACTGCGGGACCTGCTGCGCCGCTACCTCGGCGAGCAAGGCTTCAACGTCTATGTGGCCGAAAACGCCCCCGCCATGAACAAGCTGTGGGTGCGCGAGCGTTTCGACCTGCTGGTGCTCGACCTCATGCTGCCAGGCGAAGACGGCCTGTCGATCTGCCGCCGCCTGCGCGGTAGCAACGACCGCACGCCCATCATCATGCTCACCGCCAAGGGCGAGGACGTGGATCGCATCGTCGGCCTCGAAATGGGTGCCGACGACTATCTGCCCAAGCCTTTCAACCCGCGCGAACTCGTCGCCCGCATTCACGCGGTGCTGCGCCGTCAGGCGCCGTCCGAACTGCCGGGCGCGCCCTCGGAAACCACCGAAGTGTTCGAGTTCGGTGAATTCGCGTTGAACCTCGCCACGCGCACGCTCACCAAGGCCGGCCAGGAAATTCCGCTCACCACGGGCGAATTCTCGGTGCTCAAGGTGTTCGCGCGTCATCCGCGCCAGCCGCTCTCGCGCGAAAAGCTCATGGAACTGGCGCGCGGCCGTGAATACGAAGTGTTCGACCGCAGCCTCGACGTGCAGATCTCGCGCCTGCGCAAGCTCATCGAACCCGATCCGGGCAGCCCGCGTTTCATTCAAACGGTCTGGGGCCTCGGGTATGTGTTCATTCCCGACGGCGCCGCGTGATCCTGAATGGTGTCTCGTTGTCTGCACTGCCTCTGTTGAAACGGGAAGGGCCCATGCGGATTGACCGGCGTTTGCTCACGCTCGCGTTCGGCGATCTGTTCTGGCGCACCTTCCTGCTGATCGCCCTTCTCATCGCGGTCAGTCTCGCCGCGTGGTTCCAGAGCTTTCGCGTGATCGAACGGGAGCCGCGCGCGCAGCGCGTGGCGCTCCAGCTCGTCGCGATCGTGAAGCTCACGCGCACCGCACTCCTCTACTCCGATCCCGATCTGCGCCGCGCACTGCTGCAGGATCTCGAGAGTAACGAGGGCGTGCGCGTGTACCCGCGCGAAACCACCGACAAATACAAGCTCCAGCCCGATGAGTCGCTCAATCGCCTGATCGAGCACGACATCCGCGGCCGTCTTGGCGACGACACCGTGATCGCGCAGTCCGTGAACGACATTCCGGGCGTGTGGATCAGCTTCAAGATCGACGAAGACGACTACTGGGTCGCGCTCGACCGCGACCAGCTCGACAACGTCACCGGTTTGCAGTGGGTCGGATGGGGCGTCTCGGCGCTTGCGCTATCGCTTTTCGGGGCGGCCTTCATCACGAGTCTCGTGAACCGGCCATTCGCGCGGCTCGCCATGTCGGCGCGCATGCTGGGCTCGGGGCAGCCGCCTGCGCCCTTGCCTGAGAGCGGCATGGGTGTCGCGGCCGAAACCAATCGCTCGTTCAACCAGATGGTGCGCGACCTCGAGCAGCTGGAGGCCGACCGCGCGCTGATGCTCGCGGGCATCTCGCACGATTTGCGCACGCCGCTCGCGCGCCTGCGCCTCGAGACGGAGATGAGTCCGTCCGACCAGGCCACCAAGGACGCGATGATCGACGACATCGAGCAGATGGACATGATCATCGGCCGCTTCCTCGATTACGCTCGGCCCACCCAGCGCATGCCCGAGCGCGTCGACCTCTCGGTCATTGCCGGCGAGATGGCCGCGCGCATGGCAAGCGAAGACGGCGTGCGTCTCATCACGCGACTCGCGCCCTCGGCCATGATCGAAGCCGACGACACCGACATGCGCCGCGTCGTGGGCAACCTGATCGAGAACGCGCGCAAGTACGGCGCGAGCGAAACCGACGGCATTCCGCACATCATGCTCGAAACGCGCGTCTCGCATTCGCGCGTCGAGCTCTCGGTGGTCGACGAAGGCCCGGGCATTCCCGAGGATCAACTCCCGCTCGTCACGCGGCCGTTTTACCGCGTCGATACGGCCCGCACGCAGGCCAACGGCACGGGACTCGGCATGGCCATCGTGCAGCGCCTCGTGGGCCGCTATCGCGGCGCGCTGCGCCTGCGCAACCGGCTGCCGGGCCCGGGCCTCGAAGTGACGATCGAGTTCCCGCTCGCCAAGGGCGCCTGAGGCTCGTCCCCTCCTGATCGAGGCCCGGCGGCGGCGCACCGTCGCACCACGCGCCGCCCGCACCTGCGACAATCGTTTTCCTGGGCACGCCACGCAGCGCGTGGCGTCAAAGCGGGCCGCCCGGCCCGTCTCTCGTCTGAGGACCTCCGCCATGAAAACCGTCGGCGACAAACTCGAAGCCTTTACCGTCACGGCCGCGAAGCCCGGCTTCAACCATCCCGAAGAAAACGGAGAGTCAGCGTTCACCGAGATCACCGAGCAGACCTTCGCCAACAAGTGGAAGGTCATCTACTTCTACCCCAAGGATTTCACGCTCGTTTGCCCCACCGAGATCGTCGCGTTCGCACGGCTCATCAAGGAATTCGATGACCGCGAAACGGTCGTGATGGGCGGCAGCTGCGATAACGAATATGTGAAGCTCGCCTGGCGACGCGAGGACAAGACGCTCGATCGCCTCAATCACTATTCGTTCGGCGACGTGAAGGGCGAACTCATCGATCAGCTCGGCATACGCGACAAGGAAGCGGGCGTGGCGCTGCGCGCGACGTTCATCGTCGATCCCGACAACACGATCCAGCATGTCACGGTGAACAACCTGAACGTCGGGCGCAGCGCCGAAGAAGTGCTGCGCGTGCTCGATGGGTTGCAGACCGGCGAGCTGTGTCCGGACGGGCGCGAAGTCGGCGGCGGAACGCTCTAGGTCTCGCGCCGTGGCGCATCACGTCTGGCTCGCGGCGGTGCGGGTGGGCAGGCGGTTGCGTATGGCCGTTTCGAGCGGCCGCTTCCACTCGAGCACGCGCTTTTCCAGCACCTGCCACGACAGATGGGCGAGCAACACGGCCAGCGCGAACTGCAACACGAGCGCGAGGGCCGGCTGAGCAATATCGGGCACATGGAGCCTCGCATAGAGCCCCGGCGCCATGCCAAGGCGCGCCGGCACGAGGTTGTGAAACAGATAGAAGCCGTAGCTGATCGTGCCGAGATATGCGAGCGGCCGCAGTTCCAGCGCTGCGACCAGTACGCTGTCCTGTCGGCGCACGAGCCACAGGAACAGCGCGCCGAGCGAAAGCGCGAGCCCGATGTCGAAGCAGCCCGGCAGCATCGTCACGCTCGTCACGCCTTCGGCGCAGTCAGCACAATCGGCGCGCGCCAGCGCGAAGCCGGCAACCGCCGCACACGCCCCGACGAACCACAACGCGCTCAACACCCCCGGGCGTAAAGGCACGCGCGCGCCGCCGATCGCCAGTGCGCCACCGAGCGCAAGCATGGCGAAATTCCACGGCGAGAATGCGTAGATGAGCGGCGCGATCGCCCCTGCTTCGTAGAGCGCGAGATGCGCGCACGCCGCCGCCGCGATGACCACCGCGCAGAGCGCGAGATGGCGCGACGCGCGCACGAACAGCAGCGCAAACGGCGCGACGAGATAGAACTGCTGCTCGACCGCGAGGCTCCAGAAATGCGACACGGTGCCGGGCCAACCGTCGTGCACTACGCCGATCCAGTAATTGGAGAGGAATACGAAATGCCAGGCTAGCCCGAGATCGACATCGCGCTGATAGAAGCTCGCATGCGCGATGGTGAGCGCCACGAGCAGCAGGTAATACACGGGAAAAATGCGCAGCGTGCGCTTCATGAAAAAGACGTACAGCAGCGCGGCCGTGCGCGCGCCGTGCTGCTCGATGCGGACCCGATTGCGATGCAACTCACCGATGATCAGATAGCCGCTGATCAGAAAGAACAGCCAGACGCCGATCTTGCCCGCATCGACCGCGTCGACGTGGGCCTTGTGCGAGAGGAACACGAGCACCACTGCCAGCGCCCGCAGGCCATCGAGGCCTTTCACGCGTCTTTCAACTCCCGCCATCGTCCTCCCCACTTCCGGATACCGGTTCAGTATGGGACGAAAAAAACGGAAATTAATCGGCAAGAAAAGCAACGGCGATGATTGCAGCTGCAATCATCGCCGTCAGGTGCGGAGCAGGCACGGGTCCTGCTCGCGCCGTTCAACCCTTCAAAACGACGGTTGAATAACCGCTCATGCGCGCAGCAGCAGTACCGCCGCCTGCGCTTCGATCCCTTCGCTGCGGCCGAGATAGCCGAGCTTTTCATTCGTCTTCGCTTTCACGTTGACGCGCTCGACCGGCAGGTTCAGGTCTTCGGCGATCGTCTTGCGCATCGATTCGATGTGCGGCGCGAGCTTGGGCGCCTGTGCGATCACCGTGGTATCGACGTTCATGAGGGTGAAGCCCGCCTCCTGCACGCGGCGCAGACATTCGCGCAGCAGCACGCGGCTGTTCGCGCCGTAGAACTGCTTGTCGGTATCGGGGAAATGGCGGCCAATGTCGCCGAGCGCGGCGGCGCCGAACAGCGCGTCGGTGATGGCGTGCAGCAGCACGTCGGCGTCCGAGTGGCCAAGCAGGCCGCGATCGTAGGGGATCGTCACGCCGCCGAGCACGAGCGGGCGGCCCGGCACCAGCGCGTGCACGTCGTAGCCTTGTCCGATTCTGATGTCCATGTTTGGGGTTCCGGGTAAAGGGATTGCGGCGCGCTTACTCCGCGGGCCGGCTGAGGATCGCTTCGGCGAGCGCGAAATCTTCGGGGTACGTCACCTTGAAGTTGCGCAGGCTGCCCTGCACGAGTCGCGGCGCGTGGCCGAGCCACTCGATCGCGCTCGCTTCGTCAGTGAGATCGTGGCCGTCCTGCTGCGCGCGCTCGATGGCCGTGCGCAGCATGCCGATGCGGAACATCTGCGGGGTCTGGGCCTGCCAGAGGCCGTCGCGCGATTCGGTGCGCGCGATATGCGCGCCGGGCGCCGCGGGGTCCTTCGGCGCGACGCGCTTGAGCGTGTCGGCCACCGGCAGCGCCATGATGCCGCCCACGGGGTCGTCCTTGAGCGATTCGACGAGCGCGCGGATCAGCGCCGGCGTGATGCCGGGACGCGCGGCGTCGTGCACGAGCACCCAGTCGTCGTCGGTTGCGCCGAATTCGGCGAGCGCGGCGAGGCCGTTATAGACCGTAGCCTGGCGCGAGGCGCCGCCGCAGCGGCGCACGGCAAAGCGCAGGCCGCCGAAGCGCCGGGCGTCGAAGTGGTTATCGTCGGGAGAAATCACCACGAGCGTCTGCGAGAATTCGTTGCAGGCGTCAAAAGCGGCAAGCGTATAGTGCAGGAGGTCGCGTCCGGCAACGATTCGATATTGTTTCGGCATGGCCGAGCCCGACCGGCTGCCGGTACCGGCGCACGGAATCAGGGCAAAGAGGCGTGAAGTCACGGTGTCGCGAGCCGCATGAGTCAAATTAAAGGACGGATTTTATAATAGGTCCCTTGCCCGCACGCCGGACGCCCGCAAAAAGGCCCTGGAATGCCCGCGCAACGTAAGGAAAAGCGCGCCGAATTCACTTGAAGACCGCAAACCGGCCCCCATATCCCGGTGTTGCACCGTGCCCCGAACTGAACTGGCCACCATACCCGACACAAGCGCCGACACAAACGTCGGCCACCCTGTTGCCCATGTCCGATATCGCCGCTTCCTCGCAATCCCCGTCCCCCGTTGCCGTCGTCAAGCCGGGGCAGCGCTACGCGTTCGATGGCACGCACGGCTCGTCCGACGCGCTCCTGATCGCCCGCTACCGCGAGGCCGCGCGCGCCAGCGCCGCCCGTGCGCCGCTGCTGGCCGTGATCTGCGCGAGCGCCGTGGACGCGCAGCGCCTCGCCCAGGAGATTCCGTTCTTCGCGCCCGAGGCGCGCGTGCGCCTGTTGCCCGACTGGGAAACGCTGCCGTACGACACGTTCTCGCCGCATCAGGACCTCGTTTCCGAGCGCCTTGCGACGCTGCACGATCTCGGCGAAGGCCGCTGCGACATTCTCATCGTGCCGGCCACCACGGCGCTCTACCGCATGCCGCCCGCCTCGTTCCTCGCGGCGTATACGTTCTCGTTCTCGCAGGGCGAACGCCTCGACGAAGCGAAGCTCAAGTCGCAGCTCACGCTCGCGGGCTACGAGCACGTGAGCCAGGTGGTGCGCCCGGGCGAATATTGCGTGCGCGGCTCGCTCATCGACCTCTTTCCGATGGGCTCGCCGCTGCCCTACCGCATCGACCTCTTCGACGACCAGGTCGACTCGATCCGCGCGTTCGATCCGGACAGCCAGCGCAGCCTCTATCCCGTCAAGGACGTGCGCCTGCTGCCGGGTCGCGAGTTCCCGTTCGACGAAGCCGCGCGCACGGCGTTTCGCAGCCGCTGGCGCGAGGTGTTCGAGGGCGACCCGAGCCGCGCGACGATCTACAAGGACATGGGCAACGGCGTGCCGTCAGCGGGCATCGAATACTACCTGCCGCTCTTTTTCGAAGAAACGGCCACGCTCTTCCACTACCTGCCGGAAAACGCGCAGCTGGTGTTCTCGGGCGACCTCGACGCCTCGATCCGCCGCTTCACGAACGACACGAAGCAGCGCCACAACTTCCTCTCGCATGACCGCGAGCGGCCGATCCTGGAGCCGCAGCGACTCTTCCTGACCGACGAGGACTTCTTTACGTTCGCGAAGCCGTTCGCACGTCTCGTGCTGCCCGCCACGAGCGCGGGCGGCTGGGCCACGGCGCTGCCGAACCTCGCGATCGACCGTCACGCCGACGACCCGCTCGCGTCGCTGCGCACGTACCTCGAAACGACGAAGAACCGCGTGCTGTTCGCGGTGGAATCGGCGGGCCGGCGCGAAACCATCGCGCAGCTGCTCGCCGACAACCATCTGCGCCCCGCGGGCGCGGACAGCTTCGAGGACTGGCTCACCGGCGACGAGCGTTTCACGATGGGCGTCGCGCCCCTCTCCACGGGCTTCTCGCTGCCGGGCGAGGAACTCGCGGTCATCACCGAGACCGAGCTTTACGGCCCGCTCGCGCGCCGCGCCGGGCGCCGTCGCCAGGAACAGGCGAGCAACGTCGATTCGATGGTGCGCGACCTTTCCGAGCTGAAAGTGGGCGATCCGGTGGTCCATGCGCAGCATGGCATCGGCCGTTATCACGGTCTGGTGACGATGGACCTCGGCGAAGGCGACACCGAGTTCCTGCACCTCGAATACGCGAACGGCAGCAAGCTCTACGTGCCGGTATCGCAACTGCATGTGATTTCGCGCTACAGCGGCGCCGATCCCGATAGCGCGCCGCTGCATGCGCTCGGTTCGGGCCAGTGGGAAAAGGCGCGCCGCAAGGCCGCGCAGCAGATCCGCGACACGGCCGCCGAACTCCTGAACCTCTACGCACGCCGCGCCGCGCGCGAGGGCCACGCGTTCGCGCTCGAGCCGCGAGACTATGTCAAGTTCGCGGAGAGTTTCGGTTTCGAGGAAACGCCGGACCAGGCCGCCGCGATCGCCGCGGTCATCGGCGACATGACGAGCGGCAAGCCGATGGACCGCCTCGTCTGCGGCGACGTGGGCTTCGGCAAGACGGAAGTGGCATTGCGCGCGGCGTTCATCGCCGTGATGGGCGGCAAGCAGGTGGCAATTCTCTCGCCCACCACGCTGCTCGCCGAGCAGCACACGCAGACCTTCACGGACCGCTTCGCCGACTGGCCCGTGCGCATCGCCGAGCTGTCGCGCTTCAAGTCCGCCAAGGAAGTGAGCGGCTCGATCCAGCAGATCAACGACGGCAGCGTCGATATCGTGATCGGCACGCACAAGCTGCTTTCGTCCGATGTACAGTTCAAGCGCCTCGGGCTCGTGATCATCGACGAGGAACACCGTTTCGGCGTGCGTCAGAAGGAGGCGCTCAAGGCCCTGCGCGCGGAAGTCGACGTGCTCACGCTCACCGCCACGCCGATTCCGCGTACGCTCGGCATGGCGCTCGAAGGCCTGCGCGACTTCTCCGTGATCGCGACCGCGCCGCAAAAGCGCCTCGCCATCAAGACGTTCGTGCGCCGCGAAGAAGACAGCGTGATTCGCGAGGCCATGCTGCGCGAACTCAAGCGCGGCGGTCAGGTGTACTTCCTTCACAACGAGGTCGAGACCATCGAGAATCGCCGCGCGATGCTCGAAGCGCTCGTGCCGGAAGCGCGCATCGCCGTGGCGCACGGCCAGATGCACGAGCGCGAACTCGAAGCCGTGATGCGCGATTTCGTGGCGCAACGCGCGAACGTGCTGCTCTGCACGACGATCATCGAGACCGGCATCGACGTGCCGACGGCGAACACGATCCTCATCCACCGTTCCGACAAGTTCGGCCTCGCGCAGCTGCACCAGCTGCGCGGCCGTGTCGGGCGTTCGCACCACCAGGCGTATGCGTATTTGCTCGTGCACGATCCGCAAGGGCTCACGAAGCAGGCGCAACGCCGGCTCGAAGCCATTCAGCAGATGGAGGAACTCGGTTCGGGCTTCTATCTGGCGATGCACGACCTCGAGATTCGCGGCACGGGCGAGGTGCTCGGCGACAAGCAGTCGGGCGAGATCCAGGAGATCGGCTTCCAGCTGTATACGGACATGCTCAACGACGCCGTGAAGGCGCTGAAAGACGGCCGCGAGCCCGATCTCAACGCGCCGCTCGCGGCGACCACCGAGATCAACCTGCACGCGCCCGCCATCTTGCCCGCCGACTATTGCGGCGACGTGCAGGAGCGCCTGTCGCTCTACAAGCGGCTCGCGAACTGCGAGCACGACGATTCGATCGACGGCATTCAGGAAGAGCTGATCGACCGGTTCGGCAAGATGCCCGCGCAAGCGCATGCGCTGATCGAAACGCACCGTCTGCGTCTGGCGGCCAAGCCCCTCGGCATCACGAAGATCGATGCGGGCGAAGCGGTCATCGGCCTGCAGTTCGTGCCGAATCCGCCCGTGGACGCCATGCGCATCATCGAGATGGTGCAGAAGCACAAGCACATCAAGCTCGCGGGGCAGGACAAGCTGCGCATCGAAACGCGCAGCCCCGATCTCGCGGTACGTGTTGCGACCGTGAAGGAAACGTTGCGCGCGCTCGGTGCGCCCAATCGCGCTGGCGCATCGCGCTGAACGCCTTTTCATCATCTTCGGACGCCCGCGCGGATTGCCCTCTGCGCGGGCGTTTTCACGTCATGCTGCAGCGCGCCATGCGCAGCGCAGTTGCCCGCTGCGTGGGACGCCATACGGCTCGCGGCTTTGGCTTGCCGTATTCTTTTTGGGTAAGATGAAGAATACAAGCAAGCTGGAGTCCAACATGTCCCTCGCCGCTGAAACAGCGCAGTCGTCCACGCCTTCCGCCTCCCTTCCCGCCTCGCTTGCCTGGGTCACCCGTCTGGTTTCGATGGATACGGTCAGCCGCCATCCGAATCTCGGCCTGATCGAGACCGTGCGCGACGATCTGCGCGCGCGCGGCATCGAATCGACGCTCACCTATGGCCGCGACGGCAAATGGGCCAACCTGTTCGCCACGATCCCCGCGCACAACGGCGAAACGAACGGCGGCATCGTGCTCTCCGGGCACACCGACGTGGTGCCCGTGGACGGCCAGAAATGGGACAGCGACCCATTCAAGCCCGAGATTCGCGACGGGCTGCTCTATGGCCGCGGCACCTGCGACATGAAGGGTTTCATCGGCGCGGCGCTCACGCTCCTGCCTGAGATCCAGCAGACGAAGCTTGCCAAGCCCTTGCACCTCGCGCTCTCGTTCGACGAGGAAGTAGGCTGCGTAGGCGCGCCGCTCATGATCGAAGAACTCGTGAAGCGCGGCGTGAAGCCTGAAGGCTGCATCGTGGGCGAGCCCACGAGCATGCGCCCCATCGTCGCGCACAAGGGTATCAACGCGTACCAGTGCTGCGTGCGCGGGCAGGCCGCTCATTCGTCGCTCACGCCGCGCGGCCTGAACGCGATCGAGTACGCGGCGCGCCTCATCTGCTACATCCGCGACATGGCCGACGAGTTCCGCGCGAACGGTCCGTTCGACGAGCTTTACGACGTGCCGTTCACGACCGCGCAGACGAGCACGATCGAAGGCGGCAACGCGATCAACACGGTGCCCGCCGAATGCCGCTTCGCGTTCGAGTTCCGCAATCTGCCGACGCTCGACCCCGACACGATCTTCGCGCGCATCGAGCAGTACGCACGCGAAACGCTGGTGCCGAAGATGCAGCGCGAGCACGCGGTGGGCGCAATCGAGTTCACGAAGATCGCCGCCGCCCCCGGCCTCGACGCCACCGAGCAGGCCGCGATCACGCAGCTCGTGCGCGCGCTCACTGCCGATCAGGCGCGACGCAAGGTGGCCTATGGCACCGAGGCGGGCCTGTTCGCACGCGCGGGCATTCCGAGCGTGGTGTGCGGCCCCGGCGACATCCAGCAGGCGCACAAGCCGAACGAATACGTCTCGCTCGAACAGCTCGCGGCCTGCGAAGGTTTCCTGCGCAAGCTCGTGCACGGCATGTCCGTCGAAGCCCTGGCACAGTAACCACGTCGGACGCGCACCATCATGTCCACCGCCGCGCCGCTGCCCACCAGTCACACGATCGACGGTGAGGCGATCCCCACGCTCGACGAGATCGCCTCGCAGCATTTCGCGCTCGCGCCGTGGGTGCTGCGCACGCCGGTATTCGACCGCCACGATCTGTCCACGCTCGAAGCGACACTCGTGAACTTCAAGTTCGAGCTGCTGCAGTCGAGCGGCACCTTCAAGGTGCGCGGCGCATTCACGCATCTGCTTGCCCTCGACGCCGCGCAACGCAACGCGGGCGTCACGTGCGTTTCGGGCGGCAATCACGCAATTGCAGTGGCGTACGCGGCGATGCGCCTTGGCATCAGCGCGAAGGTCGTGCTCTTTCGCTCCGCGAGCGCGGCACGCGTCGCGCAGTGCAAGCGCTTTGGCGCAGAAATCGTCGTGGCGGGCAACAGCAGCGAGGCGTTCGAGATCGTGCGCCGTATCGAGACCGACGAGGGACGCTATTTCGTGCATCCCTTCAACGGCTATCGCACGGTGCTCGGCACGGCCACGCTCGGCTACGAATGGGCCACCCAGGCGCCCGATCTCGACGCGGTCGTCGTGCCGATCGGCGGCGGCGGGCTCGCAGCGGGCGTCGCCACCGCGCTGCGGCTCGCGAATCCGCGCGTGCACGTGTATGGCGTCGAGCCCGAGGGCGCGGACGTGATGGCGCGCAGCTTCGCCGCGAACCATACGGTGCGCCTGACCCACATGCACTCGATCGCCGACTCGCTCATGGCGCCGCATGCGGAGCAATACAGCTATACGCTGTGCCGCCGTCATCTCGAGCGCGTCGTTACGGTCTCCGACGACGCCTTGCGCAGCGCGATGCGCGTGCTCTTCGAGCAACTCAAACTCGCCGTCGAGCCTGCTTGCGCCACCGCCACGGCGGGCTTGCTCGGGCCGCTGCGCGACACGCTGCAAGGCAAACGCGTCGGCGTGCTGCTGTGTGGCACCAACACCGATCCAGCGACCTTTCACCAGCAGATCTCGCTTGCGCGCTAACTCAGCGCACGCGCGGTGGGCACGCCGCATGCGTTCGCCGGGACTCCGTCGCCGGTCCCCGTCAAAAGGTCAGGGAATGTCAAATTGCTACCGCGATACGGATGCGTTCGCTATGATTGCGCCAATACGCCGTATTGCCCCCAGCCCCGTGCTGCACCATTCAGGGAGAGCCCGCTCATGAGCATCGTCCAGGAGTTCAAGGAATTCGCCGTCAAAGGCAACGTGATGGATCTCGCCGTCGGTGTGATCATCGGCGGTGCGTTCTCGAGCATTGTCAACTCGATCGTGAAAGACCTCATCATGCCGGTCATCGGCGTGATCACGGGCGGCCTCGACTTCTCGAACATGTTCGTTCGGCTCGGCCATATTCCGGCCAGCTACAAAGGCAACCCCGAGTCGTACAAGGATCTGCAGACCGCGGGCGTGGCCGTGTTCGGCTATGGCTCGTTCATTACCGCGGTGATCAACTTCGTCATTCTCGCGTTCATCATCTTTCTGATGGTGAAGTTCATCAACAAGCTGCGCCAGCCGCAAGCCGCCGCGCCCGCCGAGCCGCCGCCCACGCCGGAAGACGTGCTGCTGCTGCGCGAGATCCGCGATTCGTTGCAGAACAATCCGCGCTAAGCCCGCACGAGCGCCCAGACAAAAGCCCGCGCCGCCGCAAGGTCGCGCGGGCTTTTTTGTGCCCGGATCGAGACAGCGTCAGGGACGAGGCGCGGCGGAATCGGACTCGGCCGCCGCGCTGCGCGCCGCTGCGGCCTCTTCAATGAGCCGTTCGAGCTGCTCGAAGTTGACGGGCTTCGTGAGGTGCGCGGTAAAGCCCGCTTCCACGCTGCGTCGCACGTCGTCGTCGGTGCCGAAGCCGGTGAGCGCAACGGCGGGCGCCGTTGATTGCGCACGAAACGCCCGGATGAAGTCGATGCCCGAGCCATCCGGCAGGCCGATATCGCTCACCACGAGGTCAAAGGCCATGCTGGCCGTGAGCGCGAGCGCGCCGGCCACGCTGCCCGCCACCGCCACCTCGTGGCCGCCCGCGCGCATCAGTTGCGACATGACCTCGGCGGTGTCCTCGTGATCTTCGATCAACAGGATGTTCATCGCGACCACCGGGTGCCGCCCGCGCAGCTCGGCGGTCGCGGCCGTCCCTTCGCCTCGCGCCGCAGTCGGCAGCACGATCGTGAAGGTCGCGCCACAATGCGCGCCGGGGCTCTTCGCGCTCACGTTACCGCCGTGCGCCTCGGTCAGCGCCCGCGTCACGGCAAGGCCTAGACCGAGTCCGCCGAACTGGCGCGTGAGATTGTGGCTGCCCTGCTCGAAGGCATGAAAGAGCTTGCCGATCTGCTCGGGCGCAATGCCGATGCCCGTATCCTCGACCTCAATCTCTACCTGCATGCGCTCGTCGCGCGTGCGCACGTAGATGTGGCCCCCGTCTGGCGTGAACTTCGCGGCGTTGCGCACGAGGTTCCAGAGCATCTGCTGCAGGCGCGCACGGTCGCCGCGCACGTAATGCTGCTGCGCGCGCAGATCGACGTGGACGTCCTGCTGTTTGATCTGGATTTCGCTATGGAAGAGCTCGAGCACGGCCTCGATCACCTCGTGGACATCGACGGTCTCGAGCGCAAGGCTCAGCTTGCCGTTGGCCACGCGCGTGAGATCGAGCAGGTCGTCGATCAGACGCGCCTCGAGCTCGATATTGCGGCGGATCATCAGCACGCCCGCGCGCGCCGCATCGGGCAGGCCCGGGATCTGCTCCAGCAGACGCGTGCCCGCGAGCACCGGCGTGAGCGGCGTGCGCAGCTCGTGCGAAAGCATGGCGAGGAAGCGGTCTTTCGCGCGGTTGGCTTCTTCGGCGGTCTGCCGCGCGGCCTGCTCCGAGGCGAGCAGGCGCTCGCGCTCCTGGGTCGCTTCACGCTGTGCGTCGATGTCGGTGCAACTGCCGAACCATTTGTTCACGCCGCCGCGCGGGTCGCGCATCGGAACGATTCGGACATCGAACCATCGATAAGCGCCATCGTGGCGGCGAATCCGCAACTCGTGGCGATAATCGGCGGCGCCGCTGCTCACGGCCTTGAGCCAGGTGTGGCGAATCTCTTCGCGGTCGTCGGCATGCACGGCGTCGAGCCATGCGAGACCGTGTGACTGGCCCGCGTCGAGACCCGTGTAGTCGAGCCACTGCTTCGAGACGAAGTCGCAATTGCCGTCCGCGCCGCAGGTGAGCACGAGGTGCGGCAAGGCTTCGGAGAGCGTGCGATAGTGCTCTTCGCGGTCGCGCAGGAGCAGCGCTTCGTCGGAGGCGCGCTGCAGCGCGACCTGCGATAGCACGCGCGCGACGGCTTCAGGCAGATAGTCGAGGTAGTCACCCGATTTCGGCACCACGTCCGAGACGCCCGCGCGCAATGCGGCGATCACGCGGGACTCGTCGGTGAAACCGGTCACGAGAATGGCCGGCACGCGCACGTCGTCGGCACGCAGACGGCGGAAGAAGTCAAGGCCCGTTTCCGCGCCGTCGAGCTGATAGTCGAGCACCAGCACGTCGGGCGTTTGCACGGCGAGCAGCGCGCGCGCCTCCCCGACACCTGTGCAGGTGTCCACGCGCGCCCCGGCGCGCAGCAGCGATTTGCGTGCGAGGCGCAGGATGCCTTCGTCGTCGTCGACGACGAGCACGCGCGCGCCGTCCAGCATCGTGGGTTCCTCAGTCATGCGCGAAGCGTCCCTTCGGGCACGGGTCCGGTTTGCCGCCGTTCTTGCCGCCGTTGTTCCATTCGATTGCCAATGCGTGATGAATCCATGCTTGATGCATGCGTAGTGCGTTATCGGGCGCCGCCCTGCCGGGGCTGAACGAAGCGATGTCCCGGCGGCAGCTTGACGACCTGGAGAAAGAAGCCGAGCCGGCGAACGGCCTCGATGAACGCGTCATATTCGACCGGTTTCGTGATGTACACGTTGCAACCGAGCTCATAGCAGCGTTCGATTTCGCGCGGGTCGTCGGTGGTCGTGAGCACGATCACCGGCACCGACGCCGTGGCGGGCTCCGCTTTCAGGCGCCGCAGCACCTCGAAGCCGTCCACACGCGGCATACGCAGGTCGAGCAGCACGACGAAATTGCCGAGTGTGTCGCGCGACGGCCAGTTCGCGTGCGCAGCCGGGTGATCGCCAGGGGTGCCGAAAAAATAATCGAGCGCCTCCTGGCCGTCGCGAAAGCGCAGAAAACCGTTCGAGATCCCCGAACGCCGCAGGTTACGCTCGACCAGCGTGGCGTGCCCGTCGTCGTCTTCGATCAGCACGATGCTGACCTGTTCCCCGTTCGTCATCTCGACTCTCCTACGACCTGCATGAATTTTTTAAGGCTTGTTGAAAGCTTGCCGCGCAGCGGGCCAGAATACCCGCTATGTGGTACGCAACGGCTGGTCCGGCAGCGCGACGAAGAACGTCGAGCCCGCGCCCTCAGTCGATTCGACCCAGACGCGCCCGCCATGCCGCTCCGCAATCCGCCTGGCGAGCGCGAGGCCGGTGCCCTGCCCGGGCGATTCTCCGCCGTGCAGCCGCTGAAAGGCGCGGAACAGCTTCGGCAGATAAGCCTGCGCGATACCGACGCCATTGTCGCGCACAAAATAAGTCCGCGTACGTTCGCCAGGCGCTCCGCCCGCTGATTTTCCGGGGTCCTTTCCCGCGCTTTTGCCGGGTTCGCCGGCGGATTGCGCGCCGGCCTCCAGCGCGCCGATCTCGACCCGGCCCGGGCGCGCGGTATCGAGATGCTGCAGCGCGTTTTCGATGAGGTTGCCGAAGATCTGCTCGAGCGCGGCGGGATCGCCCCACGCGGGCGGCAACTCGCCCACTTCGATACGCGCGGCCTTCGTGCGTTCCTCGGCGAGGCCACCGAGCACGCGCTCGACGAGCCGCGCGACGTTGACGCGCTGCCAGCGGTATTCGAGGCGTCCGGCGCGCGAGATGCGTAGCAGCGCGTCGATGATGGCCGCCGCGCGCGCCACCGCCTGACGCAGGTACTTCAGCGATTCGTCGACATCGCCGTCGAGCACTTCGGCCATCGCGCGATATTCGTGCTCGGGCAGCCCCGCCGCGACGACCTGCGTGCGCAAGTCGTCGCACGATACCTGCAGCTCCTTCGAAAAACCCTGCAGGTTCACGAGCGGCGAGCGCAAATCGTGGGACACGCTGTAGATGAACATCTCGTTGTCCTGACTCTCCTGGCGCAAATGCTCGTTGGCGCTCGCGAGATCCGCGGCGCGCGCCTGCAGCTGCGCCTTCAGCGCGGTCTGTTCGCGCTCGGCCACGCGCAGACGCGCGCTGGTCTGATGCAGCACCGCATCGAGCGCCGCGATTTCATCGTCGCCGGAGAGCGGCGGCGCGAGCGGCGCCCCATCGCCCAGACGCTCGGCGTTCGCCCCGAGCGCGGCGAGGCGCGCACCCACGTTGCGCGCAAACGCCATGGCCGTGAACGCCCAGATCAGCATCGAGCCCACCACGGCGAAAATCAGCGCGTCCTGCTGGCGCTCGCGCGTCTCGCGCAGCATTGCCGCGCGGGCCTCGTCGAGCCGCGTCTCCTCGGCGATGAACTCGCCCAGCACCTCGCGCACCGTCTCGATCTCGGGCGGCATGCCGTTGGCCGCCGCGCGCGCAAACGGCGCGCTATGCCCCGTGCGCAGCGCATCGGCGATATCACCCGCTTCCTTGCGCCATGCATAGGCGGCGTCGCGCATGCGCTCGACGCGCGCGAGCTGGGGCGGATTGTCGGCGACCATGCGCACGAGCAGCGTGATGCGATCGGAGAACTCGGTCCAGACGGCGTGACGATCGATGAAGGAAGGGTCTTCGAGCACGATGCCGGTGCGCACGCGCGCGGCTTCGCGCAGCAACGGGTCGACGAGACTGTTGGCTTGCCAAAGGATTTGCTGCGTGTTCTCGGCGCGTTTGGCCGCGAGCGCGGCCTTTCCCTGTGTGTCGAACACGACGCCGAGCAGCGCCAGTTCGACGATGCTCGGAATCGCGATCAGCAAGAGCCCCTTGGCGAAGAGTTTCATGTCGGTCCGGTTCGGTGGCGGGTCCGGGCGGCGCGCCGTGCTTTTCGCCATGCTTTTTGCAATGCGTTTTGCAAGTACTCGCGCCGAGTGCGCCCTCGCGATGCCAGTTGGCTGAGGACGCCCTGGGGCAACCGCGGGCACCAGAACCGCAACATTATCTGCGCGATTTTTCAGGATGACAATGTATGTGACACCCCACACCTCCCGTCGTGGAAAACCCGCTTTTTTGCGGCAATTCGCCACACCGAGCGCACACACAGGTCTATTATTGAGACGGAGACAAGCGAGAGAGCGCCGGGATATCTACATGAGCGCGACGTGCGATCCGGCATGGCGTTTGCGAACGCGATGAGGGTTTTGAAACAGGGGCAGCAAACCGCGCCGCGCAGGCCGGATCGCTTCAGGCGGTCCGCGCGCCGTCAAAGCGGACCGTCCCCATCTCTATCCTCATGAACACTGCAAATCCGTGTGCTATAAAGGATCGACGTGCGGCGCACCAGTCCGGGAGTGGTCGCATGGGAACGCTGCGTGTACTGCAATCCACCTTTTTCAGGCGAATTTTTATGTCCTTCCCGAAAAAGCGCAAACGCGTCAAGGCAGACGGCGATGAGTCATTTCTCGCCGTGCTGAGTCATTTCAAACCGTTCGGCCAACTCGATACCAAGATCGCGCGTGCGCGCGCGCAGGACGAGCCCGTGCTCTATGCGCATATCCTGCCGGGGCTCGACGTGCTCCTGTGCAGCGTGCGCGGTGCGCAGCCGCCCTATCCGGGCACGAGCGAGTTGCGCAAGCGCTGCATCGAATCGATCGCTCACGCGCTCGAGCAGCCGATCGAAGGCCTCGAAAACGGCGGTTACTGGTACGAGGCGGACGGCTTCGGCTTTCTGGTGTTCGCGAGCCGCGCGCGCGGCCGGGTCCTGCCCGAGTTCGGCGCAGCGCGTCCGACCATGACCACACGGCGCGTGACGCGCCGCCAGGACGCCGCCGGCGACACCGCACCGCGCTCGTTGCGCTAGGGCGCGCTACCAACGAAATTCACCATGCCACTGCGCCGGTCGATTGACCCGGCGCAGTGGTTTTCCGCCTAAGCCTCCTGAGTCAGCTTCCCTTGTAGAGCGGCTCCTGCCCTTGCGTCGGCTTACCCGCCGAGGCGGGCGACGGCGCGTTGCGCGTGGCCGGCCCCGCTTTCGCGCCCTTATCGCCCTTATCAGCAGCGGCGCTCGCGCCCGTGCCGGCGCTGCCGAGGTCGGGCTTCGGCAGCGCGTGCATTTTCTGGCCCGGCGGCGGCGCCACGGGATGCTGATGCATCTGCGCGAACAGCGTGTCGCACGGCAGCGGCTTGTTGTTGCTCGGCGCGATGAGCGGAATCAGTGCAGCGAACGGGTTGATCAGCCCGAGCCCGATCATCGCCCCGCCGCGCAGCGCAAGCGCCGTCGCATCCACGCCCACGTGCGGGTTCTTGAAGGTGCCCTTCACGTAGAGCGGCGAGCGCAGCGTGAAAACGCGAAAGCCCTTGGTATGCGGATGGACCTTCATGTTCATCGACTCGTCGCGCAGATCGATCGGGCCGTCGATGTCGATCACGGCGTCGTCGGTGTCGAGAGCGAACACGCGCGGATCGAGCACGCCGTTGGTGGCGACGAAATCGGCCGCGGCGCAGTTGATTTTCACGTCCCGCGAGCCGAACAGCTTTTCGTAGACCACGTTCGCCACGTTCAGGCCCGCCGCCTCCATGAGCAGCATACTGATCGTGCCCTGCGTGACGAGCAGCTTCACCTCGCCGTTCGAGGTCGCAGCGAGCGCCGCCGGCGAGTTGCCGGTCGCCGTGAGCGAGGCGTCGCCGTTGATCTCGCCGAGCGCCGACTGCATCGTCTTGAAATTCGGGAAAAGCTGCTTGAGCTTCAGGTGGCGCACCTCCAGCGTGCCGCGCGCCTTGAGCGGCGCGCCGCCGCCGTCCAGGTTCAGCCGCGTGCCGAACGTGCCGCCTGCCACGCCGAACTGCAGCGGGTCGAGCACGAGCACGCCGTTCGTCATCATGACGTGCGTGTAGAGATCCTGAACCGGCAGGCTGCCCTGCTTGATGATGCGCCGGCCCGTGAACTTGACGTCGGCGTCGATGGCGTTCCAGCGGTCGGTGCGGAACGGCTCGACCGGAATCACGCGATCGGCCGGTTGGGTCACGGTGTCGCCGCGCTTTTCCTTGCTCGCTTTGCTGTCGGCGCCGATGATCGGCGCGAGATCCGAGAACTGCAGCAGGTTCGACACCAGCTGACCGGACAAAAACGGCCGTGGCGTGCGTTGTTCGTAGACCACCGTGCCGTTCAGATCGCTGCCGCCGACGCGGCCCGTGAAGTTCTCATAGCGGAACACGCTCGCACCGCGCTTGAAATTGCCGACGAAGCGGCCTTCGGTGGCATACGGCGGCGTTTCGGGCAACGTCACGCCGGTGAGGTTGTAGAGATGCGCCAGGCTTTGCCCCTGCAGCCACAGGCGCAGATCGACGGCGGCCAGATGCATCGGGTCGGTGACCGTGCCGACCAGCGCGATGTGCATGTCGCCCACGCGCACGTCGGCCTGGATCGGGAACGGTCGCTTCGCGTCCTGCAGGGCGAGCACGCCGCCGAGTTTGCCATCGCCCGAAAGCGCCGTCTTGCCATACGTGCCCTTGATCGTCCAGCCGATCGCGTAAAACGGCTGTTTCACGGGCGGCTGCGCGGGCGCCGCGCCCGAGCCCACCACAGCGCCGCTGGCGCCGCTCGCGGCGAGCGACTGGGAGCCGGCTGCGGGCGCGCTTGTTGCGCTCGACGTACCCGTGGTTGCGCCGGCAACACTCGCGGCCGCCGGCACGCCCGAAGCCGCCGCTCCGCTCGCCTCGCTGGCCGCGCTGGCGGCGCTGGCGGCCGCCGCCTCCGAAGCCTGCTCCTTGTTGACCTGCTGGGTCAGCCGGTTCGCGCCCGCACGTCCGATGACCTGCTCGGAGCCCCGGCGCGACGCCGCTGCCTGCTCCTCCATCACCTTGCCGATCGGGATGCCGTGGCCGAGCAGGCTCACCCCGATCTTCACGTCGGTTTTCGTCTGCTGGTCGCTCACGGCGATATTGCCGCTCGCGAACGTGATGTCGTGCAGGTCGAGCCGCCACGTCGACGGCCCGCTCGAGGCGGGCAGCTTGAAGGTCCAGTTGTTGCGCCCGTCGACGAGGCGCTCGACGTCGATCGACGGATTCACGAGATTGATCGCCGGAATCACGATGTCGTGCGCGAGCAGCGGCAGCACGGCCACCTCGAAGTCGATCTCGTCGATCGTGGCGAACTGCGGGGACCTGGTCCAGTCGGGATTGGCAATCTGGATCTGCGTGGCGGAAAAACGCGGCCAGGGCACCCACGCGCGCCAGCCCGTTTCGCCGGGCGGCCGCTGCCAGCCTACCTTGAGGTCGCCTTCGATTGCGAACGGCCGCCCAATGGCCTCGGTGACCTTCTCGTTCACGTAGGGTTTGGCGTGGTTCCAGTCGAACGTCAGGATGAAAACGACGAGCACGACAATCAACACGACGACAACCGCGGCGAGCCATGCGATGATCCTGGCGAGCGTGCGGCCAAGGCGGAAAGGCTTGGGCTGCGATGACGTCATGCGTACTCCACGTTATGCGTTGTTGTATGGCCTGCTATGTTGCAATACCGCAAGAGCAGTCAGCGTGCCCGGTTACATCGGCATGTCTGCCTCGCACGACCTGTATGCCGACCCTGTTTGCAATCTTTCGATGCTCAAGCACAACCCGCTTCCCCCGCCCCAAACTGATGGCGCGCCGCTCGTCGAGGCGCACCGGGTCGCCCGGCGCGATGCGCAACGCGGCCAGTGGCTGCTGCAGCCCACCGATTTCGCCCTGCAAGCGGGCGAGCGCGCCGTGCTGACGGGACCGTCCGGCTCCGGCAAGAGTGTGTTCCTGCGCGCGCTCGCGCTGCTCGACCCGCTCGACGGCGGCGACGTGCGCTGGCACGGCGAACCGGTCACTCGCGGGCGCATTGTCCACTATCGGCGGCATATTGCGTACCTGCGGCAGCGGCCCGCGCTGCTGGACGGCAGCGTCGAGGACAATCTGCGCTACCCCTATACGCTAGCGGTATACCGCGACGCGCGATTCGACCCGGCACGCGTCGGCGCGCTCTTCGCCGCCACCGGCCGTTCCAGCGACTTCCTCGCGCGCGACACCTCCGAGCTTTCGGGCGGCGAAGCGCAGATCGTGGCGCTCGTGCGCGTGCTCCAGCTCGACCCCGAAGCGCTGCTGCTCGACGAGCCGACCGCGTCTCTCGACCCCGAATCGGCGCGCGCCGTCGAAGCACTCGTCGCGGGCTGGTTCGACGAAGCGCGCACGGCGCGCGCCACGGTCTGGGTCTCGCACGATCCCGCCCAGGCACAGCGCGTAGGCGCACGGCATCTGACGATGCGCGCAGGTGTGCTCGAAGAACCCGCCACGCGCGCGGCATTCACACAGGGAGCCGCACAATGAGCCCGGGCGTGCTGCAGAACCTCGGCATCGGCGACGTCGCCATTGCGGCGCTGCTCGTGTTCGTCAACGGCGCGGTCTCCGTGCTGCTCAAGCTCGATCTCGAACGCAAGCTGGCGTGGGCCGCCGTGCGCACCGTCGTGCAGCTGCTTGCGATCGGCTACGTGCTCGGCTGGGTGTTCGCGTTCAACCGCTGGTACGTCGTGCTGCCGCTCATGGCACTCATGACGCTGATCGCGGGCTTCGCAGGGGCGCAGCGCGGCGCGCGCACCTATGGCGGGCAACGTGCGGACAGCATCGTGTCGATCTGGGTGAGCGCGTGGCTCGTCGCGGCGGTCGGGCTCTTCGTGGTGATCCGCATCCGGCCGTGGTACGAGCCGCAATATGCGATTCCGATCCTAGGCATGATTCTCGGCAACACGCTGACAGGGGTGTCGCTCGGCGTGGAGCGCATGATGCAGGAGCTGACCGCGCGGCGCGATCGTGTGGAGAGCGCGCTCGCACTCGGCGCGACACGCTGGGAAGCCGCGCAGGCGAGCGCCCGCGAGGCCGTGCGCGCCGGCATGATTCCGACGCTCAACCAGATGGCCGTGGTCGGCGTGGTGAGCCTGCCCGGCATGATGACGGGCCAGGTGCTCGCGGGGCAATCGCCGCTACAGGCCGTGCGCTATCAGATCGTGATCATGTTCCTGATCGCGGCTTCGTCGGCGCTCGGCACGGTGGGCGCGGTACTGCTCGCGTACCGGCGCCTCTTCTCGCCCCAGCATCGCTTTCTCGCTGCGCGGCTCCTCGAGCGCAAGGCACGCGCTTAACGCCTGGGCGCCGTGCGCGGCCGGCGCGCGTTGTGCGCCTCGCCGGCCATCCCGCGCTCAAGGCGCGCCCTAGCGCTGCGCCGAGATGGTGATCTGCGTGCCGTCGCCGAGCTTGAGCGTCTTCGCGGTGCCATTGGTCGGCATCGTAAGGTGGGCGACTTCGCTATGCGCGACCACGGCGGGGCACGTGATCGAAGCGCCGTTGCTCGACACCGACTGCGTGCCGTGCGGCGCCTGGGCGCGGAAGCTCACCTGCACGGTGGCCGTGCCATTGCTCGCGACGATTGGCGCAAGACGCAACTGGGTCTGCCGGACCATCGCGCCGTTCGCGTCGAGCGGCAACGAAGCGTAGTCCGGGCAGCCTTGCGGCGTCGCGACCGCGCCGCCCGGCGGCGTGGTCCGCCAGGTGAAGTCGTCGGTATCGCCCGAACGCAGCGTGCGGGTCTCCTGGGCGTCGCCGAACGCCTTCGACGCGACCCGAACCGTATAGCGGATCGGCCCGTCGGTTGCGGCCTTCGAGGTGACCGTGATCGGCGTGGCCGCGAGTGCCGGCAGCGCGATCGCGCAGGAAGCGGCGAGCACAAACTGGACGAGCGCCGCGTGGCGGCGGCGAGTATGGCGGGAGCTGCGGCAAGGCATGCGTCACCTCCTGGCGGGAACGGCCGCGCCCGCGAGCGAAAGCGGCGTACGCAACGAACGCGGCGAGCCGCGAAAACGCGAGGTACGACGCTCCGCTCCCGTGCGGCGGATGGTCTGTTAGCAGTCTAGCGCGCTGCGCGCTGCCTTGCGCCGAGCACATGCATCGAGCGGACCAGGTTTTATCCTGCTTGTCATCGCGAGCGATTTGCTTGCCGTGCGACGACGCGCCATGCATACACGGCACGCGCCAACCCTCACCTGGTGCCGCTACTTGCCGGCGGTTTCGAGACCCAGCGTCAGTTCCGCCGTCAACGTCTGGCGCACGCGCCCATAGGCGGCCCAGGGGTCGGCTTGTTCGATCTGTGCGAGGCGCGCGTCGATCGTCGCAAGCGTCCATTGCGCGCCGCCCGTCGTCGCCTCCAGTTCGTCCCAGCCGATCGGCACGGACACGCCCAGGCCCGGCCGCGCCCGCACGCCATACGCGAGCGCCGTGCTCGCCCCGCGCGCATTGCGCAGATAGTCGACGAAAATCTTCTTCTTGCGATGTTCGGGGCCCATGGTGGCCGTGATCTGCGTGGGCCAGACGGAGGCCAGATGCTGCGCAATCGCACGGGCGAACGCCTTCGCGTCGTCCCAGCCCGCCTCCGGCGTGAGCGGCACGACGATATGCAGCCCCTTGCCGCCACTCGTCTTGCAAAACGATTCCAGCCTCAGCTCCGCAAGCAAGGCGCGCGTGGACTGCGCCGCCTCGATCATGCGGTCCCAGCCCAGTGCCGGATCGGGGTCGAGGTCGAACACGACCCGATCCGGCCGCTCGATGTCGTGGACGCAGGCGTTCCACGTGTGCAGCTCGATGACATCCATCTGCGCGGCGCTGATCAGCGCTCGCGCCGTATTGATCGTGAGCAGCGGCGGATGGCCCGGGTCTAGCCCTTCGTGTTCGCTGAGTTCAGGCAGCGGGGCGCGAGCGCGATGGCGCTGAAAGAACATCTCGCCGCTCAAGCCCCGTGGTGCCCGCACGAGCGACACGGGGCGATCGGCCAGATGCGGCAGGATCCAGCGCGCGGCGCGCTCGTAGTAGCGTACGAGTTCGAGCTTGTGCGTGCCGCTGTCCGCATCGATGACGCGCCTTGCGCTCGTGATGCGTATGCCGTCGATTTCGCTGTCGGCTGAGTCGTCGCGCCGGGGCCGTGCGCTACGAGGCAAGCGGTGCACGGACGCGCCAGGCGTGGCCGGTGCGGCGGCGTCCGATGTCGGGGCCCGCTCGCCGCGCGGCGTTCGGGCAGATGTCGTGGTTGGGGCCTTGCGAGCGTCCTGCATACCGGTTCCCCTGGCGCCTTGGCGCACATGACGCATCGCGCGACGCGAGTCGCGACACGTTCGGTTGACGGCACGCGGCGGCCGCCCCCGTCGGATCGCCGCATGAACTTTCATTGTGCCTCGAATGGGCGCTTTCGTCGCTGTAAGGTGTTCGCAAACGCACGCCAAAAACGGGGAAGCATCCGCCAGGCGCACCAACGCGACGGGCGGCGCAGGCGACCGCAGCGGTCGGCGGGACGTTACAATGACGGGCTTTACCGCGCATTGCAGGGAGCACTGCGAGGTCTTGCACGCACACGCGCGACTGCGCCCTTATTCATCCGATCGATCCGACGACGCCGCGCGTCGGCTTTGCCCGTCCTGCCATGAACCTCGTCATCCAGAGTCCCGCCCCGCTCGACACCGTCCATCACAAGCCGCTCCTCGGCCTCGCCCGCGGCAGCCGCCTCGCGCCGATCGACGCCCACGCGCTGCGCATCGAGAACGCCGAGCCGGCCCAGCGCGCCGACCTCGAGGTCTACTGCGGCACGCATCAGCTCGACTATGCGTTCGTCGACGCCGGCCGCACGCTCGCCGATTTCGGCCTGCTGGCAATGGACATGGACTCGACGCTCATTACGATCGAATGCATCGACGAAATCGCCGACTTCTGCGGTCTGAAGGCCGAGGTCGCGGCGATCACCGAAGCGTCGATGCGCGGCGAGATCAAGGACTTCAACGAAAGCCTCACGCGCCGCGTGGCGCTTCTCGAGGGGCTCGACGCGAGCGCGCTGGAGCGCGTGTACGAGGAACGCCTGCAGCTCTCGCCGGGCGCCGAGCCGATGCTCGCGGGCGCAAAGGCCGCGGGGCTGAAGACGCTACTGGTTTCCGGCGGCTTCACGTTCTTCACCGAGCGCCTGAAAGCGCGTCTCGGGCTCGACTACACGCGCGCGAATACGCTAGAGATCGTCGACGGCAAGCTCACGGGCCGCGTGACGGGCGAGATCGTCAACGCCGACGTGAAGGCGCGTACGCTCGTCGAAGCCTGTGCCGAAATCGGCATCGACCCGCGCCGCGCAATCGCGATGGGTGACGGCTCGAACGACCTCAAGATGATGGGCGTGGCCGGTTTGTCGGTCGCGTTCCGCGCGAAGCCCGTGGTACGCGAGGCGGCGAGCATCGCGTTCAACTTCGTCGGGCTCGACGGCTTGTTGCGTCTGTTCTGATTCGGGTTTCGCGGCAGGCAGACACGCCAACGGCCGCTCGTGTCCTTGTGGACGCGAGCGGCCGTTGTGGCTTTATGCAGGTTATTCAGGGGTGCTTGTTTTTTCCGCGAGCCTGGCCAGCGAGCGCTCGATATCGGCGCGCAGATCGGCTTCGTCTTCGAGGCCGATGTAGAAACGCACCAGCGTGCCGCGATGCGGCCAGCTCTCGGCCGTGCGCATCGAACCGACGTCGTACGGCATTGCCAGGCTATGCGCCCCGCCCCAGCTCCAGCCCAACGCGAAGAGTTCGAGCGACTCACAGAACGTGTCGATCTGCGCCGCACTATAGCGCTCGTCGAACACCACGGAAAAGAGACCGCCCGCGCCCGTGAAGTCGCGCTTGTAGAACTCGTGACCCGGGCAGTCTTCGAACGCCGGATGCAGCATCACCGCGATTTCGGGGCGCGTCTTGAGCCAGCTCGCGAGTCCGAGCGCGGTGCGATCGTGCGCCTCGAAGCGCGCCTTCATGCTCGGCAGCGCGCGCAGCACGAGCGAGCAGTCGTCGACCGAGACGCCGATGCCAAGCCGCATGCGCGCGGCCTTCAGCTTGAGATAGAGATCGCGGTCGGCCGTGATGGTCGCGCCCATCAGCACGTCGCTGCCACCCGATTGATACTTCGTGAGCGCCTGCACCGAGATGTCGATGCCGTGCTCGAACGGCCTGAAAGCGAGGCCCGCCGACCACGTATTGTCGATGGCCGTCACGACGTTGCGTGCGCGCGCCGCCGCGGTGATCGCGCGCACGTCGGGCACTTCCATCGTCACCGAGCCGGGCGCTTCCAGCCAGATCAGCTTCGTGTTCGGCTGGATCAGCTCGGCGATGCCCGCGCCGATCATCGGATCGTAATAGCGTGCCGTAAGGCCGAAGTCTCGCGCGAGCCAATCGCCGTGGTCGCGGTTCGGCGAATAGACGTTATCGGGAATCAGCACATCGTCGCCCGACTTCAGCAGCCCGAAGTAGACGTTCGAGATGGCCGAGAGGCCCGAGGGTTGCAGCAGCGCATGCTCGCCGCCTTCGATCTCGGCGATGCGCTTTTGCAGCATGGCCGAGGTGGGCGTGGCGTGCAGGCCGTAACGCCATTGCGCGTCGTTGCGCCAGTCGAGCGCGCGAACCGAAGCGAGGTCGGGAAACACCACGGTCGAAGCCCGCGTGACTGGCGCGGCGAACGACTCGAAGCCGGGCGTGAGGTCGTCTTGCGGATGAACGATGCGCGTCTGCAATGCGCGGCTGGAGTCGGATTTGGTCATGTCGGAGCGTATTCGGTTGAGGCGCGATGACGTTGCGGCGCGCGGCTTGCGCGATGGCGCGCGCAACGCCGCATACCGAAGAGTAACACCCGCAGCGGCGCTTACTGCCCGAGGATGAGATTGCTCACGCCGTTCACGGCATGTGCGCCGTTCGACGTCGACGCGCTCGCGCTCGCCGCGCCGGTCGAGACGGCCGGAGCCGCGGCGCCCGCCGCGAGCGGCTTCAGATCGAACGGCACCGGATGGGAATCGTCCGGGTCCATGCGGTCGCCCGAAAGCGAGCCGTCCTCGGCGAACGTGCCCACCCAGTTGCCGGTGATATGCGTGCCGTCGTTCGAGTCCTCGGCTTCGAGCGTCGCGTCGGCGCGATCGCCGGCGATCAGGATCACCTCGCCGGTGTCCGTGAACTGGTATTCGCCATGCACGCCGGTCGGGTCGTCGTCGCCGGCCTTGGCGCCGAGACGCATGACGATCTGGCGCTTGCCGAGCGTGCCGACGTATTGCGGCAGCTTCGCGAACTCGGGGTTCGGCTTGAGCGTGGATTTGACCGGCGGCTGCGCGCCTGCGTCCTGCGCGTGCGCCGCGATCGGCAGCGCGAGGACCATGGCCGCTGCGGCCACGGCCACGATCCAGCCGCGCGCCTTGCTGGCGCTGCGCTGTCGGGCGGCCGCGCGCGGCGGCCGCTGTGCTTGCGTCAATCCTTCCATCTGCATCCTTCCTTCACTTGCGCAGCGGCCTTGCGCGAGCCGCGAGCCGCGCGTCACGAGTCGGCGTCAAATCCGTTCGAAGATGGCCGCAATCCCCTGGCCGCCGCCGATGCACATCGTCACGAGCGCGTAGCGGCCGCCGATACGCTGCAGTTCATAAAGCGCCTTCACGGTGATGAGGGCACCGGTCGCACCGATCGGATGGCCGAGCGAGATGCCCGAGCCGTTCGGATTGACCTTGGCCGGGTCGAGCCCGAGCTCCTGCGACACCGCACAGGCCTGCGCCGCAAAGGCTTCGTTGGCTTCGATCACGTCGAGGTCGCTGACCTCGAGACCCGCGCGCTCGAGCGCCTTCTGCGTGGCCGGCACGGGGCCGATGCCCATGTACGCCGGATCGACGCCCGCGTGCGCGTACGAGACGAGGCGCGCGAGCGGCTTCACGCCGCGCGCGCGGGCAGCGTCCGCGCTCATCAGCAGCACCGCGGCGGCCGCGTCGTTGATGCCCGACGCGTTGCCCGCCGTCACCGTGCCGCTCTCCTTCGCGAACACGGGCTTGAGCTTCGAGAAGTCCTCGAGCGTCGCGCCATGGCGCACGTGCTCGTCGGCATCGAACAGCATTTCGCCCTTCTTCGACTTGATCGAGATGGGCAGGATCTGATCCTTGAAGCGGCCTTCGACGACCGCACGCTCGGCGCGGCGATGCGATTCGAGCGCGAGCGCGTCCTGCGCCTCGCGCGTGATGCCGAACTTCTTCGCGACGTTTTCCGCCGTCACGCCCATGTGGATCGTCTGGAACGGGTCGTGCAGCGCGCCGGTCATCATGTCGACGAGCTGCGTGTCGCCCATGCGCTGGCCGAAACGGGCGGCCGGCATCGAGTACGGCGCGCGGCTCATGTTTTCCGCGCCGCCGCCGATCGCGATATCGGCGTCGCCGAGCAGAATGGTTTGCGCCGCCGAAACGATCGCCTGCAGGCCGGAGCCGCACAGGCGGTTCACGGTCAAGGCCGGCGCGTGCTGCGCAACGCCGCCGTTGATGGCGGCCACGCGCGCGAGGTACATGTCCTTGGGCTCCGTGTGCACGACATTGCCGAACACCACGTGACCCACCGCGTCGCCTTCCACGTTCGCGCGCGAGAGCGCTTCGCGCACCACGCGCGCGCCGAGATCCGTCGGCGAGAAGTCCTTCAGGCTGCCGCCGAAGTCGCCGATTGCCGTGCGCACGCCACTTGCCACCACTACTTCGCGTTCCATAGTCTTGCTCCTCGTCTTCCTGGATGGATGAATCTTGTTATTCGTGTGCTGCGCTTTCAGGCAGATTTGCCAGCAAACGCTCGACATCCTGGCGATACGGGATTGGCGCAACCGCGCCGAAGCCGAGCGTCGAAAGCGCGGCGGCCGCGTTCGCATAGCGCGCCGCCGCGAACGGATCGTCGCCGGCTGCGAGCCGCGCGACGAATGCGCCGCCGAAGCAGTCGCCAGCGCCCGTGGCATCCACAGCCGCGACCACGTGGCCCGGCACGACGCGCCGTTCGTCGGGCGTCGCCACATAGGCGCCGTCCTTGCCCAGCTTCAACGCGACCACTCGGGCGCCGCGCGCGAGCAGGTAATCGAGGATCGCGTCGCGATCGTCGAGGCCTGTGAGCACCGCCACGTCGTCCCAGCTGGGCAGGCAGATATCGGTGAGGCGCAGCACCTCGTTCATCACGGCGCGGGCGCGCGCGAGCGGCCACAGCTTCAGGCGCAGGTTGGTGTCGAAGCTCACGCGCACGCCGTTGGCGCGGGCATGCTCGACGGCGGCGAGTACAGCGTCGCAGGCGCTATCGCTGATCGCCACGCTGATGCCGGAAAGATGCAGCACACGCGCAGCCGCGATGATGTCGAGCGGCAAATCGCGCGGTGTGTAACGGCTCGCGGCCGAACCCTTGCGCAGATAGTCGAAGGCATGGCCGGCCGGGCCGTGCGAGACGAAGTAGACGCCCGTAGGCGCCGTGGCGTCCACCCGCACCGTCGAGGTGTCGACGCCTTCCCGCGTCCACAGGTCGATCAGGAGGCGTCCGAAATGATCGTCGCCGACGGCCGAGACGAAACCCGTGCGTGCGCCCTGGCGAGCCGCCGCGATGGCGAAGTTCGACGTGTCGCCGCCAAAGCCCTGCAAATACTCGGGGCGGTCTTTCGACGCCTGGTTGAACTCGACCATGGCCTCGCCATAAGCGAGGACTTGCGGAGCGACGCTCGTCATGCCCCTCAGACCTCGCCCCAGAGATCGTGGCCATCCGCGCCGGTGATCTTCACCGAAACGAAGTCGCCGACCTTGTAGCGCTTCGATGCCTTGGTCGCCGGCGCGACATACACCACGCCGTCGATCTCGGGCGCATCCGCCGCAGTGCGGCCAATGCCGCCGTCGACGTTGATCTCGTCGATCAGCACCTTGAGGGTCTTGCCCACCTTGCGCTGGATGCGCTTGGCCGAGACCTGCTCCGCCACTTCCATGAAGCGCGCGCGGCGTTCCTCGCGCACGTCGTCGGGCAGCGCGCCGTCGAGCTCGTTCGCCGTTGCGCCTTCGACCGGCGAATAGGCGAAGCAGCCCACGCGGTCGAGTTCGGCCTCGCGGATGAAGTCGAGCAGCGTTTCGAACTGCGCTTCGGTCTCGCCGGGGAAGCCGGCGATGAACGTGCTGCGGATCGTGAGATCGGGGCACATTTCGCGCCAGGCCTTCACGCGCTCCATGACCTTCTCCGCGTTTGCGGGACGCTTCATGCGCTTGAGCACCTCGGGATGCGCGTGCTGGAACGGCACATCGAGATACGGCAGCACGTGGCCCTTGAACGGGCCTTCGGCCATCATCGGAATCACTTCGTCCACGCTCGGATACGGGTAGACGTAGTGCAGGCGCACCCAGGCGCCATATTGCGCAGCCAGCTCGCCCAATGCCGCGACGAGGTCGGTCATGCGCGTCTTGATCGGCTTGCCGTTCCAGAAGCCGGTGCGGTACTTCACGTCCACGCCGTAAGCGCTCGTGTCCTGTGAAATGACGAGCAGCTCCTTCACACCGGACTTGAAGAGGTTTTCCGCTTCGAGCATGACCTCGGCGACCGGGCGCGACACGAGGTCGCCGCGCATCGACGGGATGATGCAGAACGTGCAGCGGTGGTTGCAGCCTTCGGAGATCTTCAGGTACGCGTAATGGCGCGGCGTGAGCTTGATGCCCGCCGCCGGCACGAGGTCGACGAACGGATCGTGCGGTTTAGGCAGGTGGCTGTGCACGGCCTGCATGACTTCGCCCACGGCGTGCGGGCCGGTCACGGCAAGCACCTTCGGATGCACTTCCTCGATCAGGTTCGAGCCGCTCGCGCTCGCCTTCTTGCCGAGACACCCGGTGACGATCACCTTGCCGTTCTCGGAAAGCGCTTCGCCGATGGCGTCGAGACTCTCCTGCACCGCTTCGTCGATGAAGCCGCAGGTATTGACGACCACGAGATCCGCGCCGTCGTAGGACCCCGAGATTTCGTACCCCTCGGCGCGCAGCTGGGTAATGATCTGCTCGGAGTCGACAAGCGCCTTCGGGCAGCCGAGGGAAACCATCCCGACGCGCGGAGCAGGATTGCGGGAGGTCATTGATTCAACAGGGTTTTTCACGTGTACGTCCGGATGTGGGGCGCAGAGCGAAGGTAGCGCCGCGCGGGGTCAAGCCAATCCGCCATTTTACCCGTTTGGCGTATCGTGCGGCGCAGCATGGTGGATGCGCGCGTCGTGGCGCCGGGGTCGGATTGAATATGGACGGAATCAAACTTCGTTCAGCTATCGCTCGCCTGTGAACTGCGCATCCGGATAATTTTCGCCGGGTGCGCCTCGAGCACGGACAACGCAACCTGGACCGTTGCGCGGAGAGAACGAAAACATGAACGAGAAAATGGAACTGTTTCAGCCTGAACTGCTAAAGCCGGCGCGCGAGTTGAAAGCATGCCGCCGTGCCTCGAGTGGCGCATTGCGCGTCACGGGCCACAAGCCCACCGCCGCCGCGCTCGCGCGTGCGGGGGCCGGCCTCTCGCAAAGCGCGTTCGCAGCACTGCTGGGCGTTTCCACGCGCACGCTGCAGGACTGGGAGCAAGGCCGCCGCAAGCCGACCGGCGCCGCGCAAACCCTCTTGCGGGTGGCCGTGGCGCACCCTGAAGCGTTGCGCGACCTGCAAAGCGCTTGATGGCAAATGAGGGCGGCGGCATTGCACCCGCGCCAGCCGCCTCGCAAAGCGAAGCACAGCGCTCGCGCGGCAACGCGCCGCCACGGCGCGCCGGGTAAGCGACAGCGCACCGCGACCTGGCGGCGCGCGCCACCCGCCGTGTGCGCCGCGCCGCTTACTTCTTCTCTTCTTCGCCACCTTCAGGCGCGCCCTGTGCCGGCGCCGCCGCGCCGCCCGGCGTCACGGGCTTGAACGGGAAGCTGCTGAACATGTTCTTCGCCTGGTTCTGCATCTGCTCCTGCATCTGCACGAACATGTTCTTCGACTGCTCGATGTAGCTCGTCATCATGCCTTGCATCATCGGCGCCTGCATGTTCATGAACTGCGACCAGACTTCGGGATTCATCGCGTTGCCTTCGTAAAGGCTCTTCGACTGGTCCGCGAGCTTGTTCTGGATGTCGATGAACGCCTGGATGTTCTTTTCCAGGTAAGTGCCCATCATGCCCTGCATCGCATGTCCATAGAAACGGATGATCTGCGACAGCATCGATGACGAGAACATCGGCAGACCGCCGCTTTCCTCTTCGAGAATGATCTGCAGCAGGATGCTGCGCGTCAGATCCTCGTTGGTCTTCGCGTCGATGACCTTGAACTCCTCCTGCTCCAGCACGAGTTGCTTCACGTCCGTCAACGTGATGTACGTGCTCGTCTCCGTGTCGTACAGCCGACGATTCGGATATTTCTTGATGAGACGTTCGGCGGTTTTCTTTGTAGTCGTCATGTGTCGCCCTTGTTAGCGCCAACGCGCGGCGGCCATTGCCGTCGCGCGTTGGTCTAGCCCGGAAACGGCCTGCCCCGGTGAGCAAACAGGCCCGCTGCCGTCCTCGATCCCAGCTTCGCGCGTCCCCTGCAGGCGCGCTGCGCTCGGGATCAGCCCATGTGCAACCCGCCATTCAGCGAGAAGTCAGCACCGGTTGCGAAGCCTGACTCGTCGGACGCGAGCCACGCCACGATCGACGCGATTTCCTCCGGCGCGCCGAGACGGCGCACGGGAATCGTCGCGACGATCTTTTCCAGCACGTCAGGACGGATGGACTTCACCATGTCCGTGCCGATATAGCCCGGCGAAACGGTGTTGACCGTCACGCCCTTGGTCGCCACTTCCTGGGCCAGCGCCATCGTGAAGCCGTGAATGCCGGCCTTGGCCGTGGAATAGTTGGTCTGCCCGAACTGGCCCTTCTGGCCGTTCACCGACGAGATGTTGATGATGCGGCCCCAGCCGCGCTCGACCATGCCGTCGATCACCTGCTTCGTGACGTTGAAGAGGCTCGTGAGATTGGTGTCGATCACGGCCGTCCAGTCTTCACGCGTCATCTTGCGGAAGACGACGTCGCGCGTAATACCGGCGTTGTTCACGAGCACGTCGATTTCACCGACCTCGGCCTTGACCTTGTCGAACGCCTGGCGCGTCGAATCCCAGTCGCCCACGTTGCCTTCCGAGGCCACGAAGTCGAAACCGAGCGCCTTCTGGTCTTCCAGCCACTTCGCGCGGCGCGGCGAATGCGGGCCGCAGCCTGCGACCACCTTGAAACCCTGCTTGGCGAGGCGCTGGCAAATGCCCGTGCCGATGCCGCCCATCCCGCCCGTTACATACGCAATACGCTCTGACATAAACCACACTCCATTATCGTTTTCCGGCTGCGCCGTTCGCGGTTATTGGTCACCCCGCTGGTCACAAGCGCCGCAGCGGACCACTCGCAGTCCGCTCCGGCAGTGACATCAAGCGCGCTCGAGCGCGAGCGCCACGCCCATGCCGCCGCCGATGCACAGCGAGGCCAGGCCGCGCTTCGCGTCGCGGCGCTGCATTTCGTGCAGCAGCGTCACGAGAATCCGGCAGCCCGACGCGCCGATCGGGTGACCGATTGCAATCGCCCCGCCGTTCACGTTGATCTTCGACGTGTCCCAGCCCATCTGCTTGTTCACGGCCAGCGCCTGCGCCGCGAACGCCTCGTTGATCTCCATGAGATCGAGATCGTTCACCGACCAGCCCGCGCGCTCCAGCGCCCGCTTCGACGCCGGCACCGGGCCCATGCCCATCACCTTCGGATCGACGCCGCCGCTGGCGTACGCCTTGATGCGCGCGAGCGGCGTGAGGCCCAGCGCCTCGGCCTTCTTCGCCGACATCACCACGACCGCGGCTGCGCCGTCGTTGATGCCCGACGCGTTCGCCGCCGTCACCGTGCCTTCCTTGTTGAACGCCGGCTTCAGGCCCGCGAGCGATTCGGCCGTCACGCCGTGGCGCACGAACTCGTCGGTCCTGAACTGCAGCGGCTCACCCTTGCGTTGCGGAATTTCCACCGAGACGATCTCTTCGTCGAAACGGCCCGCCTTCTGCGCGGCTTCCGCCTTGTTCTGCGAGAGCGCCGCAAACGCGTCCTGTTCTTCGCGCGTGATGCCGTATTCCTTCGCGACGTTCTCTGCCGTCACGCCCATGTGGTACTGGTTGTACACGTCCCACAGGCCGTCGACGATCATGCTGTCGATGAGCTTCGCGTCGCCCATGCGGAAGCCGTCGCGCGAGCCCGGCAGCACGTGCGGCGCGGCGCTCATGTTCTCCTGGCCGCCGGCCACGACGATGTCCGAATCGCCCGCGATGATCGCGTTGGCCGCGAGCATCACCGCCTTCAGGCCCGAGCCGCACACCTTGTTGATCGTCATGGCGGGAACGGCCGCGGGCAGGCCCGCCTTGATCGATGCCTGGCGCGCCACGTTCTGGCCCGAACCGGCCGTCAGCACCTGACCCATGATCACGTCGCTCACCTGCTCGGGCTTCACACCCGCGCGCTCGAGCGCGGCCTTGATGACGATCGCGCCCAGGTCGGGCGCCGCCACCTTCGCGAGCGAACCGCCGAATTTACCTACTGCCGTACGTGCGGCCGAAACGATCACAATGTCAGTCATTTCCAGATCCTCCGGGCGACTTGGTGGCGCGCCATGCGCCCCGCCCGTCAAGTTGTTAATCCGAATTCCGCAGCAAGCGTTTCAATTGCCTCAATCGCGCTGCTGCACATAGCGCCCCGGCGCCGGCTCGATCTCGGGAAATTCCGCCGAGCCGGCTTGCGCACGCGGCTTCACCTTCTTGCCGCCGTACTGATCGAGCCATTCGGCCCAGGTCGGCCACCAGCTGCCGGGTTTTTCCTCGGCAACCGCGAACCAGTCGTCGGCTTCTTCCGGCAGATGCTTCGCGTCGGCCTCGACGCTCCAGAAGCTGCGCTTGTTCTTCGATGCCGGGTTGATCACGCCGGCGATATGGCCCGACGCGCCAAGCACGAATTTCAGCGGCCCGGACAGCAACGGCACCGACGCATACGCCGTGCGCCAGGGCACGATGTGATCCTCGCGCGAACCGTAGATGAAGGTCGGCACGTCGATGCGCGACAGATCCACTTCCTCGCCGCACACCGTGAGCGCGCCCGGCTCACGCAGCTTGTTTTCAAGGTACGTATTGCGCAGGTACCACGCGTACATCGGCCCCGGCAGGCTCGTCGAGTCGCTGTTCCAGAACAGCAGGTCGAACGGCGCGGGCGTACGGCCCTTCAGATAATTGTCGACGACGTAGTTCCAGACCAGATCGTTGGGCCGCAGGAACGAGAACGTGTTTGCGAACTCGACGCCGCGCATGAGCCCCGGCGTGCCGCCGTTCTTGCCGCCGATGGTCTGCTCACGCATCTGCACGTGGGCTTCGTCGACGAACACATCGAGCACGCCCGTGTCGCCGAAGTCGAGCATCGCGGTGAGCAGCGTCATCGATGCAGCGGGATGTTCGCCGCGCGCCGCGGCGACGGCCAGCGCCGTGGCGAGGAGCGTGCCGCCCACGCAAAAACCGAGCGTGTTGATCTGCTCGCGCTCGCTGATGCTGCGCGTCGTCTCGATCGCCGTGAGCACGCCCTCTTCGATGTAGTCGTCCCAGGACCGGTCCGCGATCGACGCGTCGCCGTTGTGCCACGAGACGAGGAACACCTGCTGCCCCTGCTCCAGCGCATACGCGACGAGCGAGTTCTCGGGCTGCAGGTCGAGGATATAGTACTTGTTGATGCACGGCGGCACGATCAGAAGCGGCCGCTCGCGCACGGTGGCCGTGCGCGGCTTGTACTGGATCAGCTGGAATAGCGCGTTTTCGAACACGACCGAACCTTCGGTGGTCGCGAGGTTGCGGCCCACCACAAAGCGCGACTCGTCGGTTTGCGAAATCTTGCCGCGCGACATGTCGCCGATCAGGTTCATCACACCCTGGCGCAGGCTCTCGCCATGGGTTTCGAGCAAGGCGCTCTGCGCGTCGGGATTGAGCGCGAGGAAGTTGCTGGGCGAAGCTGCCGCGGTCCACTGCTGAACGGCGAAGCGAATGCGCTCGCGCGTCTTCGCATCGGTATCGAGCGCGTCGACGAGTTCGTGCAGGTAGCGCGCGTTGAGCAGATACCACGCCGCCGTGAATGCATACGCGGGCGTGGCCTTCCAGGCGTCGGAACTGAAGCGCCGGTCCTTGAGTTCGGGCGCCTTGGGCGTGGTGTCGGTGGCCTGACGCAGCAAGTCGAGCGCGTCGCGCGAATATTCCGCCTGCAGATGCTGAAGGCGCGTGGGTTCGATCGATGCCGTGGGAAGCTTGAAACCTTCAAACGGGTTCGCGCCACCGAACGGATTGGCTGCGCCGAAAGGACTGCCGGCAGCGAACGGATTGCCCGCGGCGAAGGGATTGCCGGCTGCAAATGGATTGCCCGCAGCGAAAGGATTGGACGCAGCGAAAGGGTTGCCTGCGGCAAAGGGATTACCCGCAGCGAAAGGATTGCCCGGCGCGCCGTTGCCCGCCGGCGGCCACCAGTTGGCCGCGAGTCCCGCGAAGGGCGCTTGCTGCGCCGCGCCGCCGGTTTGCTGCGCAGCATTCAGGGCGCTCTTCCAGGCGTTCGTCCACGCGTCGAGATACTGCTGCATGCCGGCTGCGTCGGGAGCAAAAGGCGGATTGCCGCGCGTCGCACCATCAGTTGAGGCGCCCGTGCCCGGGGCAGTCTTGGAACGTTGAGATGCCGTCATGCCTGCTTTTGACCGATGTGTCCCGAAGGACTGGTTGAGAGGCAGGTGGTACGCATACGGGCGCCGTTGCGGCGCTCGTCACGACCTGTCCCGTGGGTGAAGGACATTCTTGCTCCCCATTGCAAAGCGTGTCAATGCTTGTGCCCGATTTTGCCGCGCTGCGATATTTTTTTAATTATCGTTTTCCCGATGTAATCAATTGTTTAACTGCCGCGACACATTGCTGTGCGGCCTGGCGCACGAAAATCCGCCGTCGCGGCAAGCGTTTGCAGTGCAATGCGGCAATCGGGGAGCTAATGCACCGTGAGAGGAGCACAGTGCGTTGCGGGAATAGCTGCAGTGCAACAAAAATCGTCTGACTCGCCACGCGCCGCCTCGCCGTTTCACGACGGCGGCGCGGCGCAGCGAGGTCAGGGATTGAGCCAGATCAGCGCGGCCATGCGGCCGGTGACGCGATCGCGCCGGTACGAATAGAAGCGCTCGCGCAGCGTAACCGTGCACAGGTCGCCGCCGCTCACGTGGCGCACGCCGAGCGTATCGAGCCGCAGCCGCGCCAGCGCGGGAAGATCTGCAAGGTATTTGCCGTTCGCCTCGGGGCGCGCCACGAAGGCCGCCGCGGTGGCGGCGCGATGGGCATCGCGTCGCGCCGCGTCGACCTGCTCCGCATGGGTCATGAACGCGTCGCGCACGTCGGCGCCGACCTCGAAGGCCGTCGGCCCGATCGCGGGGCCGAGGTACGCATGCAGGTCGGCCGTCGCACAGCCCGCGAGCGCCGCGACGCGCTCGGCCGTGCGCTCGATGACGCCCGCGGCCAGCCCGCGCCAGCCCGCGTGCGCGGCGCCCACGGCGCGGCCCTCGCCATCGCACAGCAAGACGGGCATGCAGTCGGCCACCATCACCGTGCAGGCGATGCCGGGCTCGGCGCTCACGCTCGCATCGGCTTCGAGCGGGGCGCCCGCGCGCGCGGCCGCAAGCGCCTGCGCGGCGTCGACCACGATCGGACCGTGGATCTGCTTGAGCCACGCGGCCGGCACGCCCGCATGCGCGAGCAGCCGCTCGCGGTTCGCCTCGACGTGCGCAAGATCGTCGCCGGAGCCGCGGCCGAGATTCAGGCCGCCGGGGAGATCCATGCCTTCACCGCCCTGCGCCGCCTGCCAACGCCCGAATGGCGGCTCGCTCACGCCGCCGTCGCGCGTCGTCACCAGGGCGCGTACGCGCGGCGAAACCTGCCAGTCGGGATGCAGCAAAGCGTCGGATGTCAGTTCCGGGCAGGTCGTCATGCGTGCTTATCCTCGGTTTGCTCGTCGTCTTCGTCGTCTTCGTCATCTTCTTCGTCGCTGCCGATCACGTAGCCTTCGTCGGTGTACGCGCTGTCGAACATGTCCTCATCGAAGCCGGCTTCGTCCTCGTCTTCCTCGCCGCCGAAGCCGAGCGCCTCGATCAGCGCGTCCAGGTCGTCGGGCACTTCGGCGCGCCATTGCATCGAGCGGCCCGTGACTGGATGAACGAGGCCGAGACGCCACGCGTGCAGCGCCTGGCGCGCGAAGCCATCGGGCAGCGCCGCGACCGAGCGCTTGCCGCGCGCGTGGCCGTACACCGGATCGCCCAGCAGCGGATGACCGATGTGCGCGCAGTGAACACGAATCTGATGTGTGCGCCCCGTTTCCAGGTCGCAATGAATGGCGCTCACGGGCTGGTTGTGCCAGAGCGTCTTGTCGATGCGCCGGAAGTGCGTGCGCGCGGGCTTGCCCGACGCGCCCTTCACCACCGCCATGCGCGTGCGCTCGCGCGGGTCGCGGCCGATGGGTGCGTCGATGGTGCCTTCCTCGGCCATGTTGCCCCACACGAGCGCGAGATAGCGGCGCTTGACCGTGCGCGCCTGCAGCTGGCGAACGAGGTCCGTCTGCGCCTCTAGCGTGCGCGCGACGACCATCAACCCGGACGTTTCCTTGTCGAGCCGATGCACGATTCCCGCGCGCGGCAGACCCGCCGCGGCTTCGCCATAGCGATGCAGGAGACCGTTGAGGAGCGTGCCGCTCCAGTTGCCCGCGGCCGGATGCACGACGAGCCCGGCGGGCTTGTTGATGACGACAATGGCGTCGTCCTCGTAGACGATGTCGAGCGGCACCGGCTCGGGCGCGAACGCGAGCTGCTCGGGCAGGAGGTCCGGCACGAGCTCGATGGTCGCGCCGAGCGGCACCGGCTGGCGCACCTTCGCCGGCTTGCCGTCCACGCGCACGCGCTGCTCTTCGATCCAGCCCTGCAAACGGCTGCGTGAAAATTCTGGAAATACCTTGGCGAGCACCTTGTCGAGGCGCTCGCCAGCGAGCTCATCTGGCACCTGAACCGAGCGCGGGGCTTCGTCGCCGCGCGCACGCGGGGCGCCGCCGACGCCCTCGCCTGCGAGTTCGTCGTCGAGCCCCTCACTGGAGGCTGCGTCATCGGGCGCATCGCCCAGGCTATAATCTCTGATGCTGTTTTGGGCGCCGGGAGCGCCGGCCCCCGGAATAACTGTACGGGTCATTGAGTCTGGGTCACCTGTAGACCTGAAGCTGGACTGGATAAATGCGAGCCTTGAACACGATTACGAAACTGGCCCAACACGCGGTGGCCCGAAACGCAATGCGCGCGACGCGAGCAAACACGCTCGGCAAGATTGGCAACATCATTCGGCTTGCTGCTTGCGGCGCGGCGTTCGCCGTGGTCGCGGCCTGCCACGGCCTGCCGGAAAAGACCGACGAAACGGCAGCGTGGAACAACAACAAATTATATACGGAGGCCCAGGACGCGCTCTCCGGCGGCGACTGGGGCAAGTGCGCAAAATATTTTGAAGCACTCCAGGGCCGCGACCCGTTCGGCCACTTCGCCCAGCAGGCGCAGATCAACGTGGCCTACTGCAACTGGAAGGACAACGAGAACGACTCCGCCGACCAGGCGATCAACCGCTTCATCCAGTTGCACCCGGATCACCCGGACATCGCCTACGCGTACTATCTCAAGGGCATGATCCACTTCAACGACGACCTGGGTCTGTTCGGCCGCTTCTCGGGCCAGGACATGAGCGAGCGCGACCCGAAGTCGCTGCGCGAGTCGTACGACGCGTTCAAGGTGGTGGTCGACAAGTATCCGCAGAGCAAGTACGCGCCGGACGCCGCCCAGCGCATGCGCTACATCGTGAACGCGCTCGCTTCGCACGAAGTGCACGCGGCCGACTACTACTATCGCCGCGGCGCCTATGTGGCGGCCATCAACCGCGCGCAGCTCGCGATTCAGGACTACAAGAGCGCGCCGGCAATCGAAGACGCGCTGCACATCATGATCCTGTCGTACCAGAAGCTCGATCAGCCGCAGCTCGCCGAAGACACGCGCCGCGTGCTCGCCGGCACCTTCCCGGACAGCCCGTACATCACCGGTCACGCGCGTCCCGGCAAGGAAAACAAGTCCTGGTGGCAGATCTGGTGATCGCCGCGCCTCTAGCCTGAGGCCCGCTGCAAAGCAAAACGCCACGGTTTCCGGTGGCGTTTTTTTTCGCTTCAGCGGCCGCAGCGCAGGCTACGCGCCTGCGCTGTCGCGGCGTTTGCTCAGTCGCGCTCGAACAGCGCGATCGATTCCACGTGCGACGTGTGCGGGAACATGTTGACCACGCCCGCGCCCTTGAGCCGAAAGCCGGCCTCGTTGACGAGCACCCCCGCGTCGCGGGCCAGCGTCCCGGGACTGCACGACACATAGACGATGCGTTTGGGCAGCGGGCCATTGCCGCTCTGCGCGATTTCCGCGAGCGCCTGGGAAACGGCGAACGCGCCTTCGCGCGGCGGGTCGACGAGGAACTTGTCGAAGTGGCCGAGCGCGCGGATGTCGTCGGCGGTGACTTCGAACAGGTTGCGGCACGCAAACGACGTGTGGCCGTCCACGCCGTTGGCGCGGGCATTTTCGAGCGCGCGCGCCGTCAGCGTATCGCTGCCTTCGATCCCCACCACTTCGCGCGCGAGACGCGCGAGGGGCAGCGTGAAGTTGCCGATGCCGCAGAACAGATCGAGCACGCGGTCGCCGGCCTGGGGCGCGAGCAGGCGCAGCGCGCGGCCCACCAGCACGCGGTTGATCTGGTGATTGACCTGCGTGAAGTCCGTCGGCTTGAACGGCATGCGAATGCCGTATTCGGGCAGCGTGTAGTCCAGCTCCTTGTCGAGCGGATAGAACGGGAACACCGTGTCCGGGCCCTTCGGCTGCAGCCAGAACTGGACGTTGTGCGCGTCCGCGAACGCGCGCAGCAGGTCTTCGTCTGCGGCCGTGAGCGGCTCGAGAATGCGCAGCACGAGCGCCGTCACGCTCGAACCTACGGCGAGTTCGATCTGCGGCATGCGATCGCGAATCGACAGCGCGGCCACCAGATGACGCAACGGCACGAGCATTGCCGAGACGTTCGGCGGCAGCACTTCGCAGCTCGTCATGTCGGCCACGTAGCTGCTCTTCTTCTCGTGGAAGCCGACCAGCACGCCGCCCTTCTTCGGCACATTGCGCACCGTGAGACGCGCACGATAGCGGTAGCCCCACGACGGGCCGTGAATCGGTCGGAACATCGTCTCCGAACGCACCTTCGAGAGGTGCATGAGGTTGTCTTCGAGCACGCGCTGCTTGACGGCGATCTGCGCGCGCACGTCGAGGTGCTGCATCGAGCAGCCGCCGCAGGTGCCGAAGAACGCGCATTGCGGCTTCGTGCGAATCGCGCTCTCGCGCAGCACGTCGACCACCTGCGCCTGTTCGAACGTAGGCTTCTTGCGGTAGCTCAGGTAGGTCACGCGCTCGCCCGGCAACGCGCCCTCGACGAAGATCACCTTGCCGGGCTCGCCCGTCTCGGTCACGGTGCGGCCAACGCCGCGGGCCTCCATGTCGAGCGACTCGATCTCGAGAATGGGGGCATGAGCGACCGAAGCTTCGATGGCGGCGCGCTTTTCGGCGCGGCGCTCGCGCTTGCTGCGCCTTTTCGTGGGCGTGGACGGCATAGGCTCGGCCTGGGCAGGCTCGGCTTGAGGGTCGGGGGCAGCTTGAGACACCAGCGGATTCCTGACTGACGATGAGTGAATTGTGGGCGAAGGCGAGATTGTAGTCGAAGTCGGCGCCCGCGCTGCGTCGCTGCCGTTTGCGCACTGGACCGATTGGGCGCGCTGCGCCCCCTCTGCGTCGCTGCCATCGCATTCGTCATACGACATATCGGGAAAAACAGGCTAGGGTTAAACATGCGTGCGCGAACCGCCGCCGCACCATACGAGGAGCGTGCCGATGAAACTGGTGAGCTGGAATGTGCAGTGGGGCCGCGACGCTTCTGGCGTCGTCGATCTCGCGCGCACGGTGCGCGAGGCGCAGCGCCTCGCCGACATCGACGTGCTGTGCCTGCAGGAGATCACGCGCGGCTTCCGGGCGCTGCCGGGTGGTCCCGGCGACGATCAGTTCGCCGAACTGCGCGCGCTGCTGCCCGGCTATACGGTCATCGAGGCGATCGGCGCCGACTTGCCTGCGCCGCGTGGCGCGCAAGCCTCCAGTCAAGGCACGGCGCAAATGCCGCGCCGCCAGTTCGGCAACGCGCTCGCCACGCGCTTGCCGCTCGCGCAGGTTTTTCGCCATGCTCTGCCGTGGCCCGCCGACTCCACCGCACCCTCGATGCAACGCGTGGCGCTCGAAGCCGTGCTCGACGTGCCGGGCGGCGCGCTGCGCGTGCTGGTCACGCATCTGGAGTTTTATTCGCTGCGCCAGCGGCTCGCGCAAGTCGACGAGCTGCGGCGCCTGCAGCAGGAAGCCGCCGATCACGCGGCGCATCCCGCGCCCGCCGAAAACGATGTGGGCCCGTTCGCCCGCACCGCGCGCCCGCTATCCGCGATCGTCTGCGGCGACTTCAACAGCGCGTGGGGCAGCGAGGCGTACACGCGCATGCTCGAACCGCTCGCGGGCAGCCCAGCCTTCGTCGACGCGTGGACCGCGCTGCATGCGGGCGCGACGCCGCCGCCAACGGCCGGCGTCTATGACACGAAGCAATGGTCGGACGGTCCGCTCGCGTGCGACTTCGTCTTCATCACGGAGGATTTGCGCCCACGCTTGCGAAGCTGCGAGATAGACGGCGCGACCCAGGCTTCGGATCATCAGCCGATCGTGCTCGAACTCGGCTGAGGGACGACGCCGTGCCTAGCTCGCGAAGGCCTCGAGATACTCGCCCCAATGCGGTGCGGATTCCGCGGCGAGCGACTGCTTCACGAACTCGATCTCATCCGCATATTCGCGCTCTGTGAAACCGCCGCGCATCATCTGAAACCGGCAATAGAGCAGATACGTGTTGACCACGTCGGTTTCGCAGTAGTTGCGGATCTCCTCGATGCGGCCTTCCTGAAACGCGGTCCACACCTGGCCGCCGTCCATGCCGAGCTTGCCCGGAAAACCGCAGAGCTTCGCGAGCGCGTCGAGCGGTGCGTTAGCGCGCGGCTGATACATCGCCAGGACATCCATCAGGTCGGTGTGACGCGTGTGGTAGCGGCTAAGGTAGTTGTTCCACTTGAACTCGCGGTCCTCTTCACCCGTTTCCCAGTAGCGCACCGCGCGAATGCCGTGCACGAGCGCACGATAGTGCAGCACCGGCAAGTCGAAGCCGCCGCCGTTCCACGACACGAGCTGCGGCGAGTACTTCTCGATCGTGCGGTAGAACGAATCGATCAGGCGCGCCTCGCCGTCTTCGGGCGTGCCGAGCGAGCGCACGCGAAAGCCCTGGCCGTCGCGAAATACGCACGAGATAGCAGCGACACGCTGCAGGTGATGCGGCAGGAAATCGCTGCCGGTTTTCTCGCGGCGCGCGGCGAAGGCGTGCTCGGCGACTTCGGTGTCGGTGAGCGCGGCGGGCAGATCGTCGAGACGGCGAATGCCGTCGACATCGGGAATCGTCTCGATGTCGAATACGAGTACAGGAACTGTCATTCAGATGGACTGCGAGGGTTTAGAGTACGGCGTCCTTGCGCACGCCGTTCGAAGCGAAAAAGCGCTTGAGGCGCACCAGCGCTTCCTGCTGGATCTGCCGCACGCGCTCGCGGGTGAGGCCCATTTCGTCGGCCAGCTCTTCGAGCGTGGCGGGCTCGATATGGTTCAGCCCGAAGCGCCGTTCGATGACGTGGCGATGCTTATCGGATAACCGGCCGAGCCACGCGCGTGTAAGCGTTTCCAGTTCGCGATGCTGCACTTCGGCATCGGGCGACTGGCTCTGGTCGTCCGAGAGCAGGTCGAGCAGGCTGCTGGCCGGGTCGAGGTCGAGCGGAGCGTCGAGCGAGGCCGTGTGTTCGTTGAGCGCGAGAATGTCGGTGACTTCCTCGGTGGTCTTGCCCGTGAGATACGCGATGTCGTCGATGCTCGCGTCGCGCCGCTCCGAGGCCGAATCGGCGTTGAGCGAGTTCTTCTCCAGATGTCGCTTCGCGCGCAGCACCTGGTTGAGCTCACGGATCACGTGCACCGGCAAACGCACGGTGCGCGCCTGGTTCATGATCGCGCGCTCGATGCTCTGGCGGATCCACCAGGTCGCATACGTCGAGAAACGGAAGCCGCGCGTGGGATCGAACTTTTCGATCGCGTGCATGAGGCCGAGGTTGCCCTCCTCGATCAGGTCGAGCAGCGGCACGCCGCGATTGAGGTAACCCTTGGCAATGCTGACGACGAGGCGCAGATTGCGCTCGATCATGACCTGACGCGCTTCGAACTCGCCGGCTTTGGCGAGCCGCGAGTAGCGCTGCTCCTCCTCGACAGTGAGGAGCGGCTTCACGCTGATCCGGTTCAGATAATGCTGGATAGTGTCGGCCGTGAGTTCGGCCTGCAGCATGGCGCGGAAATCGTCGGCGTCGGGTGCGGCATCGGCGGTTTCGGTGCCCTCGCCCGAGCCGCCTTCGTCGGACTGCGAATCGCGCTCTTCACGCTCCTCGCGCTCTTCGTAGTCGCGGCCGCCGTCGAGTTCGGGCGACGCGTCGTCGTCGCCCGCCTGCGCGCCGTCCTCCACCGAAACCTGGGCGGCTTGGCTGTCAGACTCGGATTGCTGCAGACGGCGCTTCGATTTCGGCATGGTCGGCTCGCTTTTATTGCGGCGGCAAGTACTTCAGTGGGTCGACGGGCTTACCCTGACGGCGTACTTCGAAATGCAGCATCACCCGGTCCGAGTCGGTATTGCCCATTTCGGCGATCTTCTGACCTTTGGTGACCGCATCCCCTTCTTTTACCATCAAAGTCCGGTTGTGTGCATACGCGGTCAAAAACGTCGCGTCATGCTTGATGATAATGAGATTGCCGTAACCGCGCAGCCCATTTCCGGCATAAACCACGCGTCCATCGCCGGCTGCCTTGACAGGATCGCCCGACGCACCGCCAATATTGATGCCCTTGTTCTTCGTATCGTCGAAGCCGTTGAGCACCGGACCACGCACCGGCCACGTGAGCGCGATGTTGCCGCCCGGCGCCGCGGCGACATCGCCGCCGCTCGCACCCGGCTGCGGCGGCACGGCGGCCGTCGGCGGGGCTGCGTTCGCACCCGAACCGTAGATCGGCGGCTGCGCCGGCGTCCCCGCTGCCGGAGCGCCCGGTGCAGCGCCCACGCCCGGCACCGGCGCGGTCACGACACCCGGCGTGTATGCCGACGGATTCGCACCCGGCGGCACGACGCGCAACAACTGGTCCACCTCAATCTGGTTCGGATTGGTGAGATTGTTCCACGTCGCGATGTCGCGATAATTCTGGCCGTTTTCGAGCGCAATCCTATAGAGAGTGTCGCCCGGCTTCACCCGGTAATATCCCGGAGGCGGCGGCCCGAGCGGCACCGGAGGCTGTGCAGCCGCCGTGCCGAGCGGCGCGGTGCGGTCGACCACGGGTGCCTGATCGAGTCGCGTGGCGCAGGCGGCCAGAAGACAGAGCGCGGCGACCGCGGCGCCGCGCTGGGCTGCGATCAGCGTGGCTTCGGGCAGGTCGACATTCAGGCGGTTTCTTTTGATCGCGCGCAACATACTCATCGGATTCAGATCACTCCAGATTTTAAGGGGACAAAGAAAACGCGATCCAGGCGTGACTCCCGCCACTGCGCCGGCCCCGTACGCTCGACGAGCGTGAGGACCTGCGTCGCTTCGCCGGCGGCACTCTGGGTGCCGGACACCGCGACCGGCGCCACGAGCCGCCCGCCAATGGCGAGCTGCTCGAGCAGCGCCTGCGGCACGTCGAAGCCCGCAGCAGCGATCACGATCGCGTCGAACGGCGCCGCCGACGGCAAACCGAGCCGTCCGTCGCCGTAGTGCAAGCGGATATTCGGGATACGCAGCGGACGAAGATTCGTCTTCGCGCGCTCGTATAACGGCTTGATGCGCTCAATGGAATACACGTCGCGTGCGATCTGGCTCAACACCGCTGCCTGATAGCCGCAGCCGGTGCCGATTTCGAGCACGCGCTCCAGCACGCGGCCCGCGCCCGCGAGCTCGAGCATGCGCGCGACCACGGAAGGCTTTGAGATGGTCTGGTGATGACCGATCGGCAACGCCGCATCTTCGTAGGCCTGGGTCGCGAGACCCGGATCGATGAACATGTGGCGCGGCACGGCCGCGAGCGCCTGGAGCACGCGCGCATCGGCGATGCCGTTCGCACGCAGGCGTTCGACCATGCGTTCGCGTATGCGTTCCGAAGTCAGCGCATGCGCGCCGTTGAGCGCAACGGCGGGCGCGCCCGTGACGGCCACAGCAGCACGCGGCACACTCACGCCGCCCGGCATGGCGGCGCGCGGCGCGGCAGCGTTGCCGGCAGGATGCGCAGGCTTGATCGAACCCGCCGGCTTTGCGCTCACCGGCTTCGCATTGACCGGCTTCGCAGGCGGCGCCTTGAACGGTGTGCTCACGGAGGACTTCGCGACGGCCGGATTACCTACCTTCGCGCCGGGCTTCGCGAGTGTGCCGACGCCCGGTTTCGACGGACTGCTGTTGCCCGCGTTCGCGAGCGAGGGGCGTGCTTCGCCCGGACGCGCGTCGCGCCGGCGCGGCTCGCGTACGAGATCCGCAAGCCCGAGCGGAAAACGCTTCGTGCGCTCGCCCGTCATGAAGCACTGCCGCCCTTGCGCGCCCAGTCGTGCGTCGCGGACAGCATTTGCGTATGGGTGAGATCGAGTTGCAGCGGCGTGATCGACACATGGCCGTTCGCCACCGCGTGGAAGTCCGTGCCCTCGCTCGCATCGCGTGCGCTGCCCGACGGCCCGATCCAGTAAATCGGCTCGCCGCGCGGGTTGGTCTCGCGGATCACGGGCTGCGAAGGATGACGCTTGCCGAGGCGTGTGACGCGCCAGTCGCCAAGCTCTTCGTACGGCAGGTTCGGAATGTTGACGTTCAGCAGCGGATGACCCGGCAGCGGGTTCGCGAGGTAATGCGCAACGATCTCGGCCGCGACGCGCGCGGCGGAATCGAGATGCACCCAGTCTTTATCGACGAGCGAGAACGCGATGGCCGGCAAGCCGAACATAATGCCTTCGGTCGCCGCGGCCACCGTGCCCGAGTACAGCGTGTCCTCGCCCATGTTCTGGCCGTTGTTGATGCCGGAGACCACGAGGTCGGGTTGCTGGTCGAGCATGCCCGTGAGTGCGATGTGCACCGAGTCGGTGGGCGTGCCGTTCACGTAATAGAAGCCGGTGCTCGCCGATCGCAACACCGACAGCGGGCGCCACAGCGTAAGCGAGTTCGATGCGGCGCTGCAGTTCTGCTCGGGCGCCATGACCGTGACTTCGCCGAGCGGCTTGAGCGCTTCATACAGCGCCGCAAGGCCGGGGGCGAGGTAACCGTCGTCGTTGCTGAGTAGTATTCGCATCGAGCGATTGTAACCGAGGAAAGAAGGCACGCGAACGACAGCCCGGCCCATACGCCAGGGCGCGTCTGCCACTGGGCTGCACGTCGAAATCATGCGCCGGCGCGAGGCGCATTCGCATCCACGGCACGGCTCGAAAGACACCCGGTCATCGACGCGAAATAAATCGCACGATCGTTCGCATTGCGGCGGATTGCCGTACACTGTCCCGCGGTAGCGAATGCATGACCGACGCAACTGCAAGCAACCGAACCGGAAAAGACAGGAGACACGATGCGCGCAATCCGCTGCAACCAGTACGGACCACCCGACTCGCTCACGCTCGAAGACTCGCCCGACCTCGTGCCGGGCCCCGGTCAGGTCGTGATCGACGTGAAGGCCGCGGCCGTGAACTTTCCCGATGTACTCATCATCGAGAACAAGTATCAGATGAAGCCGCCGCTGCCCTTCACGCCCGGCGCCGAACTCGCGGGCGTCGTGCGCGCGGCGGGCGAAGGCGTGAAGCTCGCGCCCGGTACGCGCGTAGTGGCCTATGTGGGCACTGGCGCGTTCGCCGAGCAGGCGCTTGCGGACGCATCGGCGTGCGTGGCGCTGCCCGAAGGCGCCGATTTCGCGACGGCCGCCGCTTTCACGCTCGCGTATGGCACGTCGCATCACGCGGTGGTCGATCGCGCGGCCCTGCGCGCAGGCGAAACGATGCTCGTGCTCGGCGCGGCGGGCGGCGTGGGCCTCGCGGCGGTCGAAATCGGCAAGGTGCTCGGCGCGCGCGTAATCGCGGCCGCCTCGAGCGAAGAGAAGCTCGAAGTCTGCCGCCGCTTCGGTGCGGACGCCACCATCAACTACAGCACCGAGGACTTGCGCGAGCGCATCAAGGCACTCACCGACGGCAAAGGCCCCGACGTGATCTACGACCCGGTGGGCGGCGAGTATGCGGAACCGGCGTTCCGCAGCATCGGCTGGCGCGGCCGCTATCTCGTGGTCGGCTTCGCGAATGGAGAGATTCCCAGGCTGCCGCTCAATCTCGCGCTGCTCAAGGGCGCGAGCCTCGTCGGCGTGTTCTGGGGCGATTTCGCGCGTCGCGAACCGCAGCACAATGCGGCAGCGTTCACGCAGATGATGGGCTGGATCGGTGAAGGCAAGCTCAAGCCGTACGTCTCGAAGCGCTACAAGCTCGCCGACGCCGCGCAGGCGCTCAAGGACATGGCCTCGCGCAAGGTGACGGGCAAGATCGTGATCGAGCCCTGAACGTTTCCTGCCACGCAGGACGCAAAGCGAAAACGGCTCGCCGGTGGTTCACCGGCGAGCCGTCTTGCATAAGGCACTCGCCTTAGACGATGTGTTGCTCGCGCAACCGTGCGATGTGGTCCGCGTCGTAGCCCAGCGTCCTCAGGACTTCATCCGTATGCTCGCCCAACGCGGGACCAAGCCAGCGCGTGTCGCCGGGCGTCGCCGAAAGCTTGGGCGTGACCGCGGGCAGCGCGATGTCCACGCCTTCGCCTTCTTGCTCCCCCGGCGCTTGCCAGCGGAACTGCTGGATCATCTGGCGCGCCGCGAACTGCGGATCGGCGAACATGTCGGCCACGCTGTAGATGCGGCCCACGGGCACGTCGGCGGCATTGAGCACGTCGAGCGCTTCGTTGATGGTGCGCGTGGAAAGCCACGCCGCGATTGCGCCGTCGATCTCCGCCGTGCGCGGCACGCGGCCGTCGTTGTGGGCGAGTTGCGGATCGTTCGCGAGGTCCGCGCGGTCGATGGCCATCATCAGGCGCTTGAAGATCGGATCGCTGTTGCCGCCGATCACGATGCTACCGTCCCGGCACGGGTACGTATTCGACGGCACGATGCCCGGCAGCGACGCGCCGGTGCGCTCGCGCACCATGCCGTACATGCCGTACTCGGGCACCACGCTCTCCATCATGTTGAACACGGCCTCATAGAGCGCGACATCGACGATCTGGCCGCTGCCTCCGTTCATGTTGCGATGATGGAGCGCCATCATCGCGCCGATCACGCCGTGCAGCGCAGCGATCGAGTCGCCAATCGAAATGCCGATGCGCGGCGGCGGCAGATCGGGATAGCCGGTGATGTGGCGCAGGCCGCCCATCGATTCGGCGATCGCGCCGAAGCCCGGACGGTCGCGATACGGGCCGCTCTGGCCGTAGCCCGAGAGCCGCACCATCACGAGGCCGGGATTCTGCTTCGAGAGCACGTCGTAGCCGAGCCCAAGCTTTTCGAGCAGGCCGGGTCGGAAATTCTCGATGACGATGTCGGCTTCCTTCGCGAGCCGCCGCACGATCTCCTTGCCCTCTTCGGCTTTGAGATTCACCGTGACGGACTTCTTGTTGCGCGCCTGCACGGCCCACCAGAGCGACGTGCCGCCCGCTTCCGGGTAGAGCTTGCGCCATTTGCGCAGCGGATCGCCGCCCTTGGGGTCTTCGATCTTGATGACCTCGGCGCCGAATTCGCCGAGAAAGCGAGCGGCGAACGGACCGGCGATCAGCGTGCCGAGTTCGAGGACTTTGACGCCCGCGAGCGGGCCCGCGCCTTTCGCTGCGGATGCGTTCGACCGGGAATGGGGGGAATCGTGGGAAGGGGCGGCTGCACTCATGGGGTCTCCTTTCATTCTGTTCGGCGAGCGGCACCACATCGAGTGCGCCGCGATCGAAGCCTGGCGGGACGCTACATCGAGCGCCGGTCGAGCATGGCCCGCGCGATGGTGCCCGCGTCGACATATTCGAGCTCGCCACCCACCGGCACGCCGCGTGCGAGACGCGTGACGGCGAGTCCGCGCGCCTTGAGCGTCTGACCGAGATAGTGGGCCGTCGCCTCGCCCTCGTTCGTGAAATTGGTGGCGAGCACCACTTCCTTGACGACGCCATCCGACGCGCGCTTCACGAGCCGGTCGAAATGGATCTCTTTCGGACCGATGCCGTCGAGCGGACTCAGATGCCCCATCAGCACGAAATACAAACCGCGGTACGTCAAGGTCTGTTCGAGCATGATCTGGTCGGCCGGCGTTTCGACGACGCACAGCAGCGTAGGGTCACGCTCCTCGTCGAGGCACGTTTCGCACACCTGAGCTTCGGTGAAGGTATTGCACTTCTCGCAGTGCTTCAGATTCCCGGTCGCGAACAGGAGCGCGTTGCCGAGCTTTTCGGCGCCGTCGCGGTCGTGCTGCATCAGGTGATAGGCCATGCGTTGCGCCGACTTCGGCCCGACACCGGGCAACACGCGCAGCGCCTCGACGAGAGCGGCGAGAGCGGAAGGTTGTTTCATGCGGATTCAGCGCGAGATGCGCGACGGGGGTTTGAAGCGGAACCTGCTTCGGGGTGCTTCCTGCTGCCTGGTGTTGCTTGCTACCTACTGCTTGCTACTGCTTGCTACTTTCGACGCCGTGACGCCCGCGCAGCCCTGCCGGGTCGCGACGAGGCACGCGGGACACGCGGGCGCCGGTCTGCCTCACGCAGACGCGGCGCTCGCCACGTTCCTTAGAACGGCATCTTGAAGCCCGGCGGCAGCGGCAGGCCGGCGGTCATGCCGCCCATCTTTTCCTGCGACGTGGCTTCGGCCTTGCGCACCGCGTCGTTGAACGCCGCGGCCACGAGGTCTTCGAGCATGTCCTTGTCGTCCGTGAGCAGGCTCGGATCGATCGACACGCGGCGAACGTCGTTGCGGCAGGTCATCGTGACCTTGACGAGACCGGCGCCAGCCTGACCCTCGACTTCGATCTGGGCAAGCTGCTCCTGCATCTTCTTCATGTTTTCCTGCATCTGCTGGGCTTGCTTCATGAGCCCTGCGAGTTGGCCTTTCAACATAGTCACTGCTCCTTCTGGATCGTAGTCGTTCGAATCGATGCGCTCAAAAGCGCGCGACGCTTTGCGCGCCGCGCGGCGCAAATCAGTGGGCGGCCTGAGTGCCGCCCGATGCGGCTTCCGGCGCGACCGGCCGGATCGAGCCCGGCACGATGCTCGCGCCGAAATCGCGAATCAGTTGCTGCACGAAGGGGTCGGCGCCGATCTCGCGCTCGGCTTCGCGTTGACGCTGGGCGCGATCGGCGGCGTCGAGCGCGGCCGCCGTGCGGCGCGCGGGGCCGACTTCCACGCTCACTTCAACGGTCTTGCCAAGACGCTCGGCAAGCGCCGTCTTGAGCTTCGCGACCTGCGAGGCTTCGGCGTACTGCGGCACCGGCACGCTCAATTTGAGAAGCGTGCCTTCGAGCGCCGTCAGCTCGCTGTTGAACGCGAGCTGGTACGAGATGCCCTTGAGCGAAAGCGTGGCGGCAAGCGCAGGCCAGTCGCCCGCGAAACCGATCGGATCGAGCGCAATGCCCGGCGGCAGCTTGCTCACATCGACCACGGCCGGCGACGGCGTCGGCATCGCAGCGGCGCCGCGCGGCGCGGACGGCTCGCTGTCGTAAGGAGGCACGAAGCCGTCGTCGGGCGGCGCAAAGTACGCGTCATCGGCGCCGAGCGGCACGTAGTCGTCGGGTGGAATATCGTCCCACGGCGGCGCGCCCGAAGCGTCTTGCTGCGCGTTTGCGTTGCGCGGCGTCTGTCGTGCCTGCGCTTCGTGCGCGGCGGCGCGGCGAGCCGGATCGGGCGTCGGCACCTTCACTTCCATGCGCGGTGCGGCCTTCGGCGCGGGCGCCGGGGCGCTCGCGCCTGCAGCGGCAGCGGGACGGCCCGTGGCAACACGCATGCCCTTGCTGCGCAGCACGTCAAGCGCAGCGCTTGCACCACCACGCGCGGATGCCGCAGCGGCGGGTTCCTCACGAGATTCGAATTGCGGCGCGGGCGCAGCGGCCACGCTCTGCACAGGTTGTGTCTCTTCTGGCGCGGGAGCCGCCGCAGCCGGCTCGACCGGTGCCACAGGCGCAGCTTGTGGCGCTGCGCCCGGGTTCGGCGCGGACTCGCCCTCGTCCTCCCAGGGCGGGACGACGCGCGCTTCGTCCGCGGGCCTCGCGAACTGCGCAGGCGCAGGCGCGGACGCGCTCGCTTGCGGCTCGGCATCGGGCATCTTCGCCGGTGCGGCTTCGGTCGGCTGCGGCAGCGGGGCGGCGGGCTTCGGCACGACTGGCTGCGCAGCGGCAGGCGCCGCACTGCGCGCCGACGCCGCTACCGGAGCCGCCGCACGCGCGCCCGCGCTGGCCGCAGCGGGCTTCGACACAGGCGCACTGCCCACGCTGCCCGCGCTCACGGAAGGCTCGAACGCCAGCATGCGCAGGAGCGTCATCGTGAAGCCAGCGTATTCGTCGGGTGCCAGGCCGAGTTCGCTGCGCCCGAGGGTCGCGATCTGATAGAAAAGCTGGACCTGCTCCGGGCTCAACGCTTCCGCGAAACGGCGAATGTCGTCGGCTTCGGGCCACTCGTCGAGCACCGATGAAGGCGCGAATTGCGCCCAGCCAATGCGATGGAACAGACTCGCGAGGTCCTGCAGCGCGGCGGAAAACGACAGGCTGCGCAGCGCCATTTCGTCGGCGATGGCGAGCACGTTCGCGCCGTCGCCGGCCACGAGCGCGTCGATCATGCGGATCAGATAGCTTTGATCGAGCGCGCCGAGCATGCCGCGCACCGCTTCTTCGGTGACCTGGTTGGCCGAATACGCGATGGCCTGGTCGGTAAGCGAAAGCGCGTCGCGCATCGAGCCGTCTGCGGCGCGCGCGAGCAGGCGCAGCGCCTGCGCCTCGAACTCGACCTTCTCTTCTCCGAGAATATGCGTGAGATGCTCCACGATGTTGCCCGCCGGCATCTGCTTCAAATTGAATTGCAGGCAGCGCGAGAGCACCGTGACCGGAATCTTCTGCGGGTCCGTCGTCGCGAGGATGAACTTCACATGCGGCGGCGGCTCTTCCAGCGTCTTCAGCATCGCGTTGAAGGCGTGGTTCGTGAGCATGTGCACTTCGTCGATCATGTAGACCTTGAAGCGCGCATCGACCGGCGCGTAGACCGCACGCTCGAGCAGCGCGGCCATTTCGTCCACGCCGCGATTGCTCGCCGCATCCATCTCGACGTAATCGACGAAACGCCCTTCGTCGATTTCCCGGCACGCGCGGCACACGCCGCAGGGCTTCGACGTCACGCCGGTCTCACAGTTGAGCGCCTTGGCGAAGATACGCGACAGCGTCGTCTTGCCCACGCCGCGCGTGCCTGTGAAGAGGTACGCGTGATGCAGGCGGCCGCCGTCGAGTGCATGCGTGAGCGCGCGCACCACGTGCTCCTGTCCGACGAGCGAAGCGAAATCCTTCGGTCGCCACTTGCGTGCGAGAACTTGATAGGTCATCTGGAAATTGTATCAGCAACGCCCGCGCGTCCAGATGAATCGAAAGGCGGCCAATGCCCGGTTCGCGGCCGCCGCGCAATGGCGCGAGCCGGCGATTGCGGACGACGAAAACAGTGGCGATGCAGGCGTGACAAACACGACGAACGAAGAACCGCGTCGCGCAGTCGATTGCGCGGCGTCAATCTCGTATCTGCGGAGAAAAACGGAAGAAAAGAGGAAGGTGACGAGCCTGACCCTCGGCACTGGCGGAAAACGGCTGTGGCTGCTTCGTTCCCGACCTGACCAGGTTGACCGCCCCTCCATGCGAGGAGGCCCGTCACGGCGCATTCTAACATCGGTCGCGCGCCAATGCGACTGCTGCAGTGCGAAAAAACGCGCCGAGCCGCGCCGAGCATCGTTGCGCGCCCAGGTAGCTACCCCCTTGCAATGGCTCGCATCGCCTCCAGATAGCGTGCAGGAGCACGAGGTACCGCACGAAATGGCCCCCGCGAAAAGGCTCGCGCCGCCGCCAGAATGTGCCGCCGAATGTGGCCTGGAGGACGGAAACCCTGCTTGCGGCATGAGTACTATCACCGTCGGCAACGCATAGGGATTTAGGCTACACTGGCGTCGGCAATCGGCTGGGCCACGCGGTTTGCGTGCGAAGGGCGTGTGATTCGGACGTATGACTGGGGTTCGGTCTGGCCGCCCAGGCGGCCCCGGAAGAATTTTCAGTTTTGGTGTATCGTGGCGAGCAATTTACTCGGCCTCGAATCGAAAGAGGTATTCATACAATGAGCGAACAAATCAAGCATATCAGCGACGCATCGTTCGAACAGGACGTCGTGAAATCCGACAAGCCCGTGCTGCTGGACTTCTGGGCCGAGTGGTGTGGCCCGTGCAAGATGATCGCGCCGATTCTCGATGAAGTCGCGAAGGATTATGGCGATCGCCTTCAGGTCGCGAAGATCAACGTCGACGAGCACCAGTCGACGCCGGTGAAGTTCGGCGTGCGCGGTATCCCCACGCTGATCCTCTTCAAGAACGGCGCCGTGGCGGCGCAGAAGGTCGGCGCGCTCTCGAAGTCGCAGCTCACCGCGTTCCTGGACAGCCACCTGTAACTTCCTCGCTGGCCGCCCCTCCCCGCCCGGGCGCATCGCCCGGCCAGCAAGGGGATGAGCCAAGCAACGGTGCGTGTTGTCACGCGACAACACGCACCATAAAAACACGCCGAAACTTGCTGTCGGTCTTCACTGACGGTTTCTGGCGTGTGCTATGCTAGAATTCATAAAGCGTCTACCGGCGCCCTTATAAAAGTTTCAAGCAAGCTTGAAGCGAAGTTTCAACCAAAAGTCCTTGAGCGGTTCCGCTCGCTTCTTTTCCCCCATTCTTTTCGTCGCACTCCTCCCCGACGGGTTCTCCGTATGCATCTTTCCGAGCTCAAGTCTCTGCACGTGTCTGAATTGATCGAGATGGCCAATGGCCTCGAGATCGAAAATGCGAACCGCCTGCGCAAGCAGGAACTCATGTTCGCGATTCTCAAAAAGCGCGCCAAGACGGGCGAAACGATCTTCGGTGACGGCACGCTCGAAGTGCTCCCCGACGGCTTCGGCTTCCTGCGCTCGCCGGAAACCTCGTATCTCGCCAGCACGGACGATATCTATATCAGCCCGTCGCAGATCCGCCGCTTCAACCTCCACACCGGCGACACGATCGAAGGTGAAGTGCGCACGCCGAAGGACGGCGAACGCTATTTCGCGCTCGTGAAGGTGGACAAGGTCAACGGCCAGCCGCCGGAAGCCTCGAAGCACAAGATCATGTTCGAGAACCTCACGCCGCTGCACCCGAACAAGGTGCTGCTGCTCGAGCGCGAGATGCGCGGCGAGGAGAACGTGACGGGCCGCATCATCGACATGATCGCGCCTATCGGCAAGGGTCAGCGCGGCCTGCTGGTCGCTTCGCCCAAGTCCGGCAAGACCGTGATGCTCCAGCACATCGCGCACGCCATCAAGCAGAACCACCCCGACGTGGTCCTGTTCGTGCTGCTGATCGACGAGCGCCCGGAAGAAGTGACCGAAATGCAGCGCTCGGTGGCGGGCGAAGTGATCGCCTCGACCTTCGACGAACCGGCTGCGCGTCACGTGCAGGTCGCCGAAATGGTGATCGAGAAGGCCAAGCGCCTCGTCGAAATGAAGCACGACGTCGTGATCCTGCTCGACTCGATCACGCGTCTCGCGCGCGCCTACAACACCGTTGTGCCCGCATCGGGCAAGGTGCTCACGGGCGGTGTGGATGCCAACGCACTCCAGCGTCCGAAGCGCTTCTTCGGCGCGGCACGTAACATCGAAGAAGGCGGCTCGCTCACCATCATCGGCACGGCGCTGATCGAAACCGGCAGCCGCATGGACGACGTGATCTACGAAGAGTTCAAGGGCACCGGCAACATGGAAGTGCACCTCGAACGCCGTCTCGCGGAAAAGCGCGTCTACCCGTCGATCAACCTGAACAAGTCGGGCACGCGCCGCGAGGAACTGCTGATCAAGCCGGACATCCTCCAGAAGATCTGGGTGCTGCGCAAGTTCATCCACGACATGGACGAAGTCGAGGCCATGGAATTCCTGCTCGACAAGATTCGCCAGACGAAGAACAACTCCGAGTTCTTCGACATGATGCGCCGCGGCGGCTAAAGGCCCTCGCCCGCTCGAATCACCGCAAAACGCCCGCGACTTCGCGGGCGTTTTTCTTTTCCGGCAGCGGATCACTGCACCTCGCAACCTGTACGTGCACGTTCACGTTGAAGTACAATGCGCAGCGTGTCTTGATCGCGTCCCGGCGAAAAAAGAGTTCCCCATGCCCAAGGATTCCCCCGCGCTGCTCACGGTGCGCGACGCAGCCGAGCGCCTGAACGTCACGCCGCGCACGCTCAAGTATTACGAAGAGCGGGGGCTCGTCAGCCCCTCGCGCAGTGAAGGCCGCTACCGGCTCTACGACGAGCACGACCTCGAGCAATTTTCGCGCATCCTGCGGCTGCGCGCGCTCGGCTTTTCGCTGCACGGCATCACCGAAATGCTCAAGCGGCCGCTCGAACAGGTTGGCGAAGGCCGCCGGCGCTATTCGCAGGAGTCGCTCCAGCAGATCGCCGATGCACTGGCGCAGCAGATCGAGACGCTCGACACGCGCATCGCGGCCGTGCGCCGCGAGTTGAAGGAGGCGCAGACGGTGCGCATGGAGCTGGCCGACGACCTCGACTACCTGCAGCGGCGCCTCGCGGGAGAGCCGTCCGATCAGCTGATCGAGCAGCGCCTCGCCGCCACGCGGCGACGCAAGGCGGCCGCGACGGGCGGCAGACCGGCAGAGCCTTCGGGCAACGCACGGGAGAACGACGAATCGGCATGAGCACGGCCCAGCCTCGCGAGCCGATCTTCAGCGCGGCGCGCTTGCGCGGCGACTTTTTCCCGTGGGTGCTCGCCCTCGCGACCGGTCTCGACTACTACGACAATGCGATCTTCTCGTTCTTCACGAGCCATATCGCGGGCGGCATCAACGCGTCGCCCGACGAGCTCGTCTGGTCGTCGAGCGCCTACGCCGTGTGCGCCGTTCTGGGCATCCTGCAGCAGCAATGGTGGGTGGAGCGCATGGGCTACCGCCGCTACGTGGGGAGCTGCCTGCTGCTCTATGCCGTCGGCGCGATCGCGGCGGCACTTTGCGAATCGTCGATCGAGCTTGCCTTCGCGCGCGGCTTCCAGGGCTACTTCATCGGCCCGATGATGGGCACCTGCCGCATCCTCATCCAGATCAGCTTCACGCCGCAGCAGCGTCCAGTGGCAACGCGCGCGTTCCTCATTCTCATCGTGCTCTCCAGCGCGCTCGCACCGCTCGTGGGCGGGCAGCTCGTCGCGCATTTCGACTGGCGCGCCCTGTTCGCGTTTTCCGCGCCCGCAGGCGTGCTCTATGCCGTGCTGGCCCTGCTCGCGCTGCCCGATACGGGCCACTTGCTGCCTGAGGAGCGCGGCGAAGCGCACTTCTGGCCGTACCTCATCTTCGCGTTTGCACAGGGCGCGCTGCAGATCGCCATGCAGCAGGTGCGCTTCGAACTCTTCAGCGCGTCGCCGGAAATCATTCTGCTCACGCTCGTCGGGATCACGGCGCTCGCCTGGTTCGGCTGGCACCAGTGGCATCATCCGAAGCCGCTCATGCGCCTGCACGCACTGCGCGAGAAGCCGTTCCGGGTGGGCCTGCTGCTCTACATGGTCTACTACTACCTGAGCACGGCGCTCAGCTACCTGGTCTCGCGGCTGCTCGAAGGCGGTTTCAACTACCCCGTCGAAAACGCCGGACGCCTCACCGGCATCACGTCGCTCATCTCGGCCGGCGCCCTCTTTTTCTATTTCCGCTACGCGAAGCTCATTACGCACAAAAAGTGGATCATCGTGCCCGGCTTCGTGCTCTCGGCGTTCATTTCGTTCTGGATGACGCGGCTCACGCCGCAGGCTAGCGAAGCCTGGCTCATCCCGCCGCTGCTGCTGCGTGGCCTGCTGCTGCTCTTCATCGTGCTGCCCGTCGCCAATCTCACGTTCCGCATCTTCGCGATCGAAGAATTCACGCACGGTTACCGCTTGAAAAACATCGTCCGGCAGTTGACGATATCGTTCGCCACAGCCACCGTTATCATCGTCGAGCAGCACCGGCTCGCGCTGCACCAGACGCGGCTCGCCGAGTTCGTGAATCCGTTCAACCCGGCGTTCCAGAGCACCTACGCCGCGCTGACGCATTCCTTCGAACTGATGGGCCGGTCGGCGAGCGAAGCGCACGGACTTGCCCTCGCGCAGGTGAGCCGCATGGTCGCGCAGCAGGCGAGCTTTCTGAGTTCGCTCGACGGGTTTTATTTCCTGATCGGCGTGGCGGTGTGCGGCGGGATCTTCGCCGCGTGGCAAAAGCAGATCGATTGAACGACATCCAGACGCACGGGAAAACACACCCAGCGATGCTTTCGAAACTCTCTCACTGGTTCGACGCGCGCCGCCGCGAAAAGGCGCTGCGCACCTACGCGATCGACGACGCGCTTTGGCAGGCGACGCTCGCGGGCTTGCCCTTTCTCAAGCACCTCGACGCCGCCGACCTCGTGCGTCTGCGCGAGATGACGAGCCTTTTCCTCGCGCAAAAGGAGTTCTCCACGGCGCACGATCTCGAGCTGACCGACCCGATGAGCGTAGCGATCGCCGCGCAGGCGTCGCTGCCCGTGCTCAATCTTTCACTCGATCTCTACAAGGGCTGGGTGGGCGTGGTCGTCTATCCGGGCGAATTCGTGATCCGCAAGACCGTGGAGGACGAGGACGGCGTGGTCCACGAGGTGGAACACGACGCGAGCGGCGAGGCGTGGGAAGGCGGCCCCGTGATCCTCTCGTGGGAAGACGCGCAGATGACCGATGGCAGCGACGCGTACAACGTCGTGATCCACGAGTTCGCGCACAAGATCGATATGCTTAACGGCGAGGCCGACGGCCATCCGCCCCTCTTTCGGCGCTGGCACGCCCCGCTCGACGCGCAGGCGTGGGGCGACGTGTTCGACAACGCCTACGACCAGTTCTGCGACAAGGTGGACGCCGTGCCGGAGCGCCGCTGGGCGCGCTTCGAGCGCGATTCGCTGATCGATCCCTATGCCGCCGACCACCCGTCGGAGTTCTTCGCGGTGTGCAGCGAGGCGCTTTTCGTCAAACCGAAGGCATTCGAGGCCGAATATCCCGAGCTTTACCGGCTGCTCGCGCGCTATTACCGCCAGGACCCGGCGCGCGTGGGCGCACTGGCCGGCCAGCCGGCCTGAAACCTGACGCGCGGGAGCCTCAAAAATTCGCCAACCGGCTGATTATCTGGCATAATCGCCGTTTTTCGACCCTTGGGTAAGTGGCTCGCGCGGGCAAAGTCGGCAACATGGTGTTGCTGGCACGCGGGTTGGCTACCGCCAGATTTAAGGAATAACCATGAAAGAAGGCATTCACCCGGATTACCGCGAAGTCCTGTTCATCGACGTTTCGAACGACTTCAAGTTCGTGACCCGCTCGACCATCCAGACGCGCGAAACCGCCGAATTCAACGGCAAGACCTACCCGCTCGCCAAGATCGAAGTGTCGTCGGAATCGCATCCGTTCTACACGGGCACGCAAAAGATCATGGACACGGCAGGCCGTGTCGAGAAGTTCAACAAGAAGTTCGGCGCACGCGCCTCTGGCAAGGCCGGCAAGTAAGCACCTCGCCGCACCGGCTGCTGGCCGGTCCCGCATTGAACGTGCACAAAAAGGGCAGCGTACGCTGCCCTTTTTTGTTGCCCGCGCCACCGTTGCGCCGTCCAGCAGCTATAAGGGTGCGACCTACCGCCCCTTTTTAGATGTTTCTGTGGATTATCCCGCGGCTAACGCCGTGACGCGCGGTCGCCGGCCCGGCTAGAATGCCGGATTGCTCCACGGCACACGGCCGGGTGTACCGTCTGCCGCGCATGCCTGCTTGACCCCCGCATGCGAGCCGCCCGCTCGAACACGCCCGGTTTATCCGTCTCCCTTCGTACTGCATGAAGCCAGCCATTCGACTGACCGCCTCCGCCACCAGCGCCCTGCCGCGCTGGCTGCTGCTGACCATCTGTATCGTCTTCGCCGCGTTCGGCCTCTTTGGCCGCGACCCGTGGAAGAACGAGGATGCGGCGGGCTTCGGCGTGATGTGGACGATGGCGGGGGGCACCTCGCACGACTGGCTGCTACCCAATCTCGTCGGCAAGTACGTGACCGAGAACGGTCCGCTCGGCTACTGGCTCGGCGCCGCGTGCATCCGTCTCTTCGCACCGTGGGTCGACGCCAGCAACGCATCACGCATCGCCACGGGCGTGCTGTTCTGCCTCGCGTGCGCGTTCGTCTGGTACAGCGCGTATCTGCTGGGCCGCCGCCCCGAAGTGCAGCCGTTCAAGTACGCGTTCGGCGGCGAGCCCGAGCCGCGCGACTACGGCCGCACGCTCGGCGACGGCGCCCTGCTCGTTCTGCTGGGCTGCTTCGGCCTCGCCGAGCGCGGTCACGAAACCACGCCGCAGCTCATGCAGTTCGTGGGCATCGCCATGCTGCTGTACGGCGTCGTGCGCGCCATCGACAAGCCGGTCCAGGGCGCCCTCTGGTGGGGCCTCGCGCTCGGCATCGTGATGCTCTCGAGCGGCCCGGTGCTCGTGGGCGCGCTCCTCATCGGCACGCTCGCCATGCTCGCCATCGCGCCCGAAACGCGCTCGCGCTGGCTGCTCGTGGCGGGCCTGCCCGTGGCGCTCGTGGTCTCGGCCTCGTGGCCGCTGCTGGCGCTGCATCTGTATCCCGACGACGCCGTCTGGTTCCTCAACCAGTGGGCGCACACCAACGTCAACGCCTTCGCAGGCCCCCCTGGCTACGTGCTGCGCTACGCCGCCAAGAATCTGCCGCTCTTCACGTGGCCCGCGTGGCCCCTCGCGATCTGGGCCTTCGTGAGCTGGGCGGGACTGCGCCGCAAACCGCACATCGCGATTCCGCTGTCGGTGATCGTGCCGCTGCTCATCCTCGTGGTCGTGCAGAGCCACGAATCGAACCGGCTCTTCATGCTCGTGCTGCCCGCGCTGGCGGTGCTCGCGACCTTCGCGCTGCCCACGCTCAAGCGCGGCGCGATCAACGCGATCGACTGGTTCGCGGTGCTGAGCTTCACGATTCTCAGCACCTTCGTGTGGCTCGTGTGGCTCGCGGGCATGACCGGTTTCCCGGCACCGCTCGCGCGCAACCTCGCGCGTCTCGCACCCGGCTTCGTGCCGGAGTTCAAGATTCTCTCGTTCGCGTGCGCGGTGGCCGTTACCGTGTGCTGGATGGTGCTCGTGCGATGGCGCGTGGCGCGCCATCCGAAGGTGCTGTGGCGCAGCGTCGTGCTCTCGAGCGGCGGCACCACGCTCATGTGGGTGCTGCTCATGACGCTGTGGCTGCCGGTCGTCAACTACAGCCGGACCTACAAGGACGTGGCCGAGCAGATCGCCGCGCACCTGCCCGCCGACTATCAGTGCATCTCGCCCGTCCGCCTCGGCGATGCGCAGATCGCCACCTTCGCGTACTTCGGCAGGATGCATTTCGCGTTCAACGAGGATTGCGACGTGATCCTGCGCCAGGACACGCAGGAATACGGCGAGCCGAGCTCGATGCCGGACTACGTGTGGAAGCTCGTCTGGGAAGGCCGCCGCGTCGCCGACCGCGACGAGCGCTTCCGCCTGTACGTGCGCATCGACCGTCCGACGCCGCCGCTCAAGAAACATGTCTGGCGCAAGCGTCCGGACTGAGGCCGTGCTGACGACGACTTTCGCCGGCGACGTCCGGCGCATCGCCGCGCTCGCGTGGCCGGTGCTGGTCGGGCAACTCGCGATCATCGCGTTCGGCGTGATCGACACCGCGATGGTCGGTCGCTACTCGGCGCTCGATCTCGCCGCGCTCGGCCTGGGTTCGTCGATCTACATCTCGGTCTATATCGCTCTCACGGGCATTCTCAGCGCGCTGCAGCCCGTAGCGGCGCAGCTCTATGGCGCGCGCAAGGACACGGAAATCGGTCTCGAAGTGCGCCAGGCGTTCTGGCTCGCGCTCGTGCTGATGGCGATCGGATTTACGATCCTCTACTTTCCCGGCCCGCTGCTCGACCTCGCGCACGCGCCCGAAGCACTGCGCGAGCGCACCGTCGGCTATCTGCGGCTGCTCTCGTTCGGGCTGCCCGCGGCGCTGGCCTTTCGCATCTACAGCTCGCTCGCCAATGCCGTGGGGCGCCCGCGCCTCGTGATGTTCCTGCAAGTCGGCGCGCTCGTACTCAAGGTGCCGCTCAACACGTGGCTCATCTTCGGCGGCCTCGGCGTGCCGGCGCTCGGGGGGCCAGGCTGCGCGCTCGCAAGCACCTCGATCAACTGGGCGCTCGCCTTGTGCGCGGCCTTCGCGCTCACGCGGGTGGACGTGTTCGCACCGTTCGAAATCTTCAGGCACTTCTGCTGGCCCGAGTGGAAACGCCAGGCCGAACTGCTCAAGCTCGGCATTCCGATGGGGCTTTCGTACCTCATCGAAGTGACGTCGTACACGTTCATGGCGATCTTCATCGCACGTATGGGCACGACCACGCTCGCCGGCCATCAGATCGCCGGCAACATCGGCGCCGTGCTCTACATGACGCCGCTTTCGATCGGCGTGGCGACCTCGACGCTCGTCGCCCAGGCGCTGGGCGGCGACCGCCCGGCCGAAGCGCGCACGCTCGCGCGGCACGGCGTGGCGACGGCCGTAGCGATTGCCTGCTGCTATGGCGCGATCGTGTTCGTACTGCGGCCGCTCATCATCGGCGGCTATACGCCGGACCCTGCCGTGGCAGTCGCAGCCATGCCGCTCGTCGCCATCGTCACCTGCTATCACGTGTTCGACGCCCTGCAGATCACCACCGCCTTCGCGTTGCGCGCATACCGGGTCGCGGTCGTGCCGACCATCATCTATGCGCTTGCGCTCTGGGGCGTGGGCCTCGGCGGCGGCTACGCGCTGGGCTTCGACGTGACCGGCACGGTGCCCGCCTGGGCGACGGGCGCGCGCGGGTTCTGGCTCGCCAACATGGCGAGCCTCCTGATTGCCGGTGCCGGACTCCTGCTTTATCTCTCGCGGGTGAGTACGCGGTTTGTGAGAGAACGCGCCTAGCTCGTCGGCGTCGGAGGCGTTAGGCGGTTAGTTGCAAATGCATGCAGATCACCCCGCCTCGGCCTGCCGCGCCGCCTCCACGGTCTGTGCTGCGTGATACGACGAGCGAACCAGCGGCCCGGCCACCACCTCGCTAAATCCCATTGCCAGCCCCGCCGCACGCAACGCGGCGAATCCGTCGGGATGCATGTAGCGCTTCACCGGCAAATGAAACCGCGACGGCGCAAGGTACTGCCCGATCGTCAGCACTTCTACGCGATGCTCGAGCAGGTCGCGCATCGTCGCGAGCAACTCCGCATCGGTTTCGCCCAGCCCCACCATCAGCCCCGACTTCGTGACGAGCGCACCGTTCGCCGCTTTCGCGCGCGCAAGCAAATCGAGCGAGCCGTGATAGTCCGCGCCCGGCCGCGCCGCGCGATACAGCGAGGGCACGGTCTCGATGTTGTGGTTGAACACGTCGGGCCACGCGTACGAAAGCGCCTCGAGCGCGCGCGGGACACGGCCGCGGAAATCGGGCGTGAGCACCTCGACGCCGATTCCCGCTACGCGCTCGCGCACCCGCGCAATGCAACGCGCGAAGTGCGACGCGCCACCGTCGCGCAAGTCGTCGCGATCGACCGATGTAATGACGACGTGACGCAAGCCCAGCGCCGCGACCGCTGCCGCAAGGTGCGCGGGCTCGTCCTCGTCGAGCGGCGCGGGACGTCCGTGAGCGACATCGCAGAACGGACAGCGCCGCGTGCACAGCCCGCCCATGATCATGAAAGTCGCGGTGCGCTGTGCAAAGCATTCGCCGATGTTCGGGCACATCGCTTCTTCGCATACCGAATGAAGCCGATGCTCGCGCAATACGGCCGCCACGCCCGCTACGGTTTCGCTCATGAGCGGACGCGCGCGCAGCCAGGGCGGCTTCGGCAAGACCGCGTCGGCGCTGGCAGGCGGCACGATCTTCACCGGAATGCGCGCGAGCTTCTCGCGGCTGCGCAGGCCCTCCTGACCCAGCGCCGTACTCGACGAGCGGGACACTCCAGACGTGGCGGCCTCCATGCTCAGGCTCCTTCGTCGAAGAAGGCTTTGAGCAGGCGATTGACCTCCTGCGCCGCCTCCATCTGCACCATGTGCCCCTTGCCCGCAATCACCTCCACGCGCACCTGCGACGGCAAGCCCTGCGCATGGCGCGCCGGTATGATCTGGTCGACCTCGCCCCAGATCACGAGCGCGCGAGGCGCGAGCGACGCAAGCCGCTCGCGGAACACGCGCCGCTGCGCGCCGCCTTCGAACGCCTGCGCGGCAATCTTGCCGAGCGCGGCCTGCACGCCTTCGAGCCGCTTGTACTTCACGAGGTCCTCGACGAGCTGACGCGTGACCAGCGCGGGATCGGCGAACAGCTTCGTCACGTGCGGCTTGAGCGCATTGCGATTGCCCGCCGCGACGAAGCCCTCGATATACGCACCATCGATCTCGCTGCCAAGGCCTGCACTCGAAATCAGCGCAAGAGAAGTCACGCGCCCGGGCGCCTGCTCGGCCACCGCCATGGCCACTGCACCGCCCAGCGAGTGCCCGACGAGATGCGCGCGGTCGATCTTCTGCGCGTCGAGGAACGCGATCACGCTTTGCGCGAGCTCGCCGAGGCTCCCGCTCTCGAGCGCCTTGCCCGACTCGCCGTGACCCGGCAGATCGAGCGCCCAGACGGTGCGCTCCGCCGCGAGATCGGTGTGATTGAAGAGCCAGTTGTTGAGATCGCCGCCGAAGCCATGGATCAGCACGACAGGCACGCCCTCGCCTTCGCCCTGCTTCAGGTAGCGCACGGTCCTGCCGCCAATTTGCGACTTTTCCGGCTGCGGTCCCGCGTCGGCGTCGCCCGCCTGCGCCGGCACGAAGTCGCGCTGGAACTCGGCCACCGCGGCGTCGATATCCGCGTCGGCCGCTTCGGCATCGGCGACCACACCAAGCAGCGCGCCCACGGGCAGCGTGTCGCCCTCCTGCGCGATCTGCCGCCGCAACACGCCTTCGAACGCGCACTCGACGCCCGACGCGATCTTGTCGGACTCCACGTCGAGCAATTCATCGCCCTTGCTGACCTTGTCGCCGGGCGACTTGAGCCAGCCGTTCACCTGGCCCTGCTCCATCGACAGGCCCCATTTGGGCATCGTGATCATGTGAATCGGCATGACTTCAGCTCCTTGCTGCGCGCGCGGCGTCGGCGATCTTCTCCGCCGAGGGGATGTAGAGGTCTTCGAGCGATGCCGCGAACGGCACAGGCGTATGCGGGGCAGTGACCATGCCGACCGGTACCTTCAGTTCCTTGAACGCCTTCTGGCCAACGAGTGCCGCAATGTCGGTCGCGATCGAGCAGCGCGGATTGGCTTCGTCCACGACCACGACCCGGCCCGTGCGGCGCGCGCTTTCGAGGATCGTTTCCTCGTCGAGCGGCGAGGTCGTACGCAGGTCGATCACGTCCGCCTCGATGCCGTCTTTCGCGAGCTTCTGCGCAGCATCGAGCGCGTAGTGCACCATGCGTCCATACGTGACGATCGTGACGTCGTCACCGTCGCGCACGATGTTGGCCTCGCCGAACGGAATCGAATAGGATTCCTCCGGAACGTCGCCTTCCATCGTGTAGAGCAGCTTGTGCTCGCAGAAGATCACGGGGTCGTTGTCGCGTATCGCCTCGATCATGAGGCCCTTGGCGTCATAGGGCGTGGCCGGGCACACGACCTTCAGCCCGGGAATATGCGTGAAGAGCGAGGTGAGCATCTGCGAGTGCTGCGCCGCCGCGCGCAAGCCCGCGCCATACATGGTGCGAATCACGACCGGCGTGACGGCCTTGCCGCCGAACATGTAGCGGAACTTCGCCGCCTGATTGAAGATCTGGTCGAAGCACACGCCCATGAAATCGATGAACATCAGCTCCGCGACCGGCCGCATGCCGCACGCCGCCGCACCCACTGCCGTGCCGATAAAACCGCCTTCCGAGAGCGGCGTATCGAGCACGCGCCCGGGGAACTTGCCGTAAAGGCCCTTTGTCACGCCGAGCACGCCGCCCCACGCGTCCTGCTCGCCTGGCGCGCCCGCGCCGCCCGCGTTGTCCTCGCCCATCACGATCACGCTTTCGTCGCGCCCCATCTCCTGGGAAAGCGCTTCGTTGATGGCCTGCGAATAGGTGATTTTCCGTGCCATTTCCGTCTCCTTGATCTGGAATCCTGATGACTTGAGTGCGCAGCGCTTAAGGGTACGACACGTACACGTCAGTGAGCAGCGCTTCGGCTGGCGGCAGCGGCGCGGCCTTGGCCTGCGTCACGGCATCGTCGATCAGCTGCTTCACTTCGGCGTCCACCTCGCGCAGATCGTCGCTGCTCGCGAGTTCGGCGCGCACCACGCGCTCTTCGAAGCGCTTCAGGCAGTCTTTTTCCTCGCGCAGCTTCTGCACTTCGCCAGGGGCTCGGTAGGTTTGCGCGTCGCCTTCGAAGTGGCCGAAATAGCGCGAGAGTTTCATCTCCACGAGCGTCGGGCCGCCGCCGCTGCGGGCGCGTGCAATGGCTTCGCCCAGCGCCTCGTGTACGGCGAAGAAGTCGAAGCCGTCGACGATCACACCCGGCATTCCGAAGCCGTTCGCACGGTCGGCGATATTGTCGGCCGCGACCGACCACGTCGAAGACGTCGCCTCGGCGTAGCCGTTGTTTTCCGCGACGAAGATCACCGGCAAGCGCCACACGGAGGCGAGATTCATCGACTCGAAGATCACGCCCTGGTTCGACGCGCCGTCACCGAAGAAGCACACGCCCACGCCGCCCGTCTTCTTCTGCTTGGCGGCGAGCGCGGCGCCGCACGTGAGCGGACCGCCTGCGCCGACGATGCCGTTTGCGCCCAGCATGCCCTTCGACAGATCGGCGATATGCATCGAGCCGCCCTTGCCCCGGCACGACCCCGTGGCACGGCCATAGATCTCGGCCATCATCTCGCGCACGTCCACCCCCTTGGCGATGCAGTGGCCGTGGCCGCGGTGCGTGGTGGCGACATAGTCGTTATCGTTCAGATGACTCATCGTGCCGACCGCGGAGGCCTCCTCGCCCGCGTACAGGTGCACGAAGCCTGGAATTTCGCCGGTCGCGAACTCGACGTGCAAGCGTTCCTCGAACTCGCGAATCGTGCGCATCGAGCGATACGCGGTGAGCAACTGCTCCTTGTTCAACTGAACTGACATGGTTGTCTCCTGGGTGTACGACGCTTGTACCGCTCTGGATTGGCTTGCTGCGGGGAAATGCGACTGCTCCTAGTGAAAAGTGAAACCGCCGTCGACGTTCACCGACTGGCCTGTGACGTTGTCCATCGTCGCGAAGAACAGGGCGAGCCGGCCCATGTCCTCCGGCGTTTGCGCGCGGCCCTGCGGAATCAGCGTGAGCTGATGGCGCTGCCAGGACTCTTCGACGCTCTCGCCTTCTGTCTTCCATTCGTCGGAGAGCCGGTCCCACATGTACGTACGCACGATGCCGGGGCAAATCGCGTTCACGGTGATGCCCTCGCGCGCGACTTCCTTGGCGAGCGCGTTGGTGAAGCCAACCACCGCAAATTTCGACGCGCTGTAGTGCGCAAGATTCGGGAACCCTTCCTTGCCCGCGATCGAAGCGACGTTGATGATCCGCCCGCGCTTTTGCGTACGGAAATGCGGCAGCGCAGCCTTGCAGCCGAGGAACACGCCTTTCGCGTTGACGCCCATGACGAAGTCCCAGTCCCGCTCTGTTAATTCGGATACCGGACTAATTGAAATCACGCCGGCGCAGTTCACGAGAATATCGAAGCCACCGAATTCCGAAAGCGCCTGCGAGACCATCCCTTCGAGCTGGACAGCCTGGGTGACGTCGACCTTGGCGAAGGCGGCGCGTCTGCCCAGCGCCCGTAACTCATCCGCAGTCGCGGCAAGCGGTTCTTCGAGCAGATCCGCGAGTAGCACGTCCGCGCCGGCTTGCGCGAGCGTGAGCGCAATGCCGCGGCCGATGCCGCGCGCGCCGCCGGTCACGATCGCGACCTGGCCTTTCAAGGGTGTGTCCATGCGATGTCTCCTTCTTTCGGTGATGCGTGGAGGAAGCAAGCCCAATCGCTATGCGCGCGCGGCGGCCTCGCGCAACAGCTGATGCGACGCCGCGTAACGCAGCGTGCGCGCGACATCGACGGTCAGCGGACCGTGCCAGTCGAGCGTCACTTCATAGCGGTCGCCTCGCGCCGGTTCGATTTCACGCTCGCCGTCGAACGCGAGCGTGCCGTGGCCCGCTTCGAGCGGCAGCGCCACGCCGACTTCGAGGCGCTGGCAGGTAAGCATCGTCAGGCGCTCGACGCGGCCCGGCGCAATCGGCGCGAGCAACGGCACGCCTGCGCCGCTGCCCTCGGGCGCGCCAGGCTGGGCGAACGTCATATGCAGGCCGTGCGCCGCATCGCGCCCGACCGGCGCCCAAGCCCCGCCGATCGACGAGAGACCGATGCCGTCAGGCGGCGCGAAGGTCAGAAAAAGTGATTCGATATCCGAACTTTCAGAAATCGCACGCGCACCGATGAACGGCTGACGCGCCACGCAAATGTCGACGAGCGCGATTTCTTCGCGCCCGCGCGACGGCCCTTCCACGCAGCGCGCGACGAGCCGCTTGTTGCGCGAAAGCGCCGACTCGGCGGGCACCGCGCCGGTCGCGACGAGCGCGCCCGCGAGGCCCGCGACGGTGGCCTCGCGCAGTTCGGGAAAGGCGTTGTTGGTGCCGGTGGAGAGCGCGAGCAGCGGCGTCGCGCCGCAATGGGCCGCGACCGCGCGATGGGTGCCGTCGCCGCCCAACACCGCGATCAGCGCAACCTCCTCTCGCACCATGTGATCGACACCGGCGTGCGTATCGGCAACGCTTTCGTCCACGAGCAGATCGACGAACACGACCTCGGGCCAGGGTTCGTGCGCGGCAATGGCCGTGTGCGTCTCGATTGCGCGCAGGAGCAGCGCGGCCACGCCGGTGTTGTCGCGCAACGTGAGCACGCGCGTCACGCCGAGCGCGCCCAGGCCTGCGAGCAGGCGCACGACCATGTTCGCCTTCTCGGCCGTGGGAAAGACGGAAGCATGCGAAGTGAGACGGCGAATGTCGCGGCCCGATGCGGGGTTGGCGATCACGCCTACAGTCACGGGCGTCGTCACGGATTTTGTCTCCTGATGGCGTCGCACCGTGCATTGCCGTGCGCCGCCTTTGCCGCCAGACTCTGCAAGCGTCATGCCAATGACGTCGAGAAAGCGCGGCGATAGCGCAGAAGGCCGCGTGACGGGGTTCTGCGGCACATGCACGGGGTGGCGCCGGCACGATCAGCGTCGCGCGCGGCGTCTCAGTCACCGTCTCGCGCGAGCGACGCGCCGCTCGCACGACCAACCGCCCGCTTGAAGGACTACGCGCATAGCCCCGCGTGGCGTGCCAGAGCGGCGACTGAACGCCCAGGTCCGCCGCGCCGAAAGGCGCGGCACGAGCCGCTGAGACGATCGTCTCAGCCGTCTCGCATGCTGCGCTGCGGTGTGATCGCGCGCAAAGGATGTGCTACAAAAGACTCCCGCCGAACGCTTTCCGGTCCGACGTAACCCGACGTTACTCCGACGCTCACCGCGAGCCGTCGCCTGGAACCGCTCATGCCCTACGCCCTTGCGTCTACCCGGCACGCCGAGCGCGTGCGCGGCGCCGTAGAAGGCCGCCTGCCCGCGCCGTCCGACTCGCCGCGCCTCGTCTCGTCGTGGCAGCGCTCGTTCGAGCGCTATCAGCTGGACCCTGGCTCCGTGATCGGCCCGCGCGTGCTGAGCGCCGCCGAGCTGCGCGAGATCCGCGATCGCGAGGAGTCCTTTCTGCGCGCCTCCGGCCAGTGCCTCACGCGATTGCACGACATGGTGCGCGAGGCCGATTACTGCGTGATGCTGACCGACGCGCACGGCGTGACGATCGACTATCGCCTGGACCGAGAGCGCCGCAACGACTTCAAGCACGCGGGTCTCTATATCGGCTCGTGCTGGTCCGAGAGCGAGGAAGGCACCTGCGGCATCGCGAACGTGCTCACCGATCTCGCGCCCATCACGGTGCACAAGACGGACCATTTCCGCGCCGCGTTCACCACGCTCACGTGTAGCGCCGCGCCGATCTTCGCGCCGGGCGGCGAGCTGATCGGCGTACTCGATGCGTCGGCCGTGCAATCGCCCGACAATCGCGAGAGTCAGCGCATCGTCAACCAGCTCGTGCGCCAGAGTGCCACGCTCATCGAAGACGGCTATTTCCTGCATCGCCTCTCGTCGTGCTGGATACTCTTCGGTCACCAGAATCGCAATTACGTGGAAGCGCAGCCCGAACTGCTGATCGCCTTCGACGAAAACGGCAACGTGGTCGCCGCAAACCGGCGCGCGCGCGAATGCATGCCGTGCCTGGACGGCCCGCGTCATATCGACGAGATTTTCGATTCGTCGCACGTGCAGTTGCGCGACATCGGCCGCATCGAAACCATCGCGGCGCTGCGCCTGCGCGCGAACGGCTCGATGCTGTATGCGCGCATCCGCGCGCCGCTTGGGACGAGCGGTTACGGCGGACACAGCGCACGCAGCGGCGCCGGCGCGGCGCATGGCGCGATGCCGCTGCGGCGCGACACCGCCGACGCGCACGAATACGACCGCAGCGCGCTCGGCCCCTTCCTGCGCAGCGCCGACCCGCGCGTGGCCGAAAACGCGCGCATCGCGCAGCGCGTGGCGGGCAAGCGCCTGCCGATCCTGCTGCTCGGCGAAACCGGCGCCGGCAAGGAGGTGTTCGCGCGCGCCATCCACGACGCCAGCGCGCGACGCAATCGGCCGTTCATCGCGGTGAATTGCGGGGCGCTGCCCGAGTCGCTGATCGAGAGCGAGCTGTTCGGCTATGCGCCGGGCGCGTTCACGGGTGCGCGCCGGCACGGCGCACGCGGCAAGATCGCGATGGCCGATGGCGGCACGCTCTTTCTCGACGAAATCGGCGACATGCCGCTCGCGCTGCAGACCCGCCTTTTGCGCGTGCTGGCCGAGGGCGAAGTCCTGCCGCTCGGGAGCGAAACGCCGGTGCGCGTCGATATCGACGTAGTCTGCGCAACGCACCGGGACCTCGCGCAGATGGCCGGCGCGGGCGCATTCCGCGACGATCTCTACTATCGCCTGAGCGGCGCGGTGCTCACGCTGCCGCCGCTGCGCGAGCGGCGCGACATCGCGATGCTCATCGACACGGTCTTTGCGGAAGAAGCGCAGGCCGCCGGCCGGCCGCTCGCACTCGACGCCACGCTCGCGGCGCGGCTCGCGAAGTTCGCGTGGCCCGGCAACCTGCGGCAACTGCGCAATGCGATGCGTTACGCATGCGCCGTCTGCGACACCGTGCTGGTCGAAGCGCGGCACCTGAGCGGCGACCTCGCGGCACGCCTGCCGCCACTCGCAGCGCCGGCCGCATCCGGCTGCCCAGCCGGCATTCCGCCAGCGTCGCCGCTCTCCGACGAGGACGAGCGCGCACGCATCGTCGCGGCGCTCACGGCGCACCGCTGGCGTCCGAACGCCGCCGCACTGGCACTGGGCATTTCGCGCGCGACGCTCTACCGGCGCATGGCGAAGCTCGCCATCGTCGGGCCCCATCGCGTTTGAGCCGGATTGCGCTGACTTCCGCGCGTTTCGCGTCGCCAGAGTGCACAGAAGTATTAAATATTGTGCGGCGCGATTTACTTGCCACACTTCGGCCGGTATAAATCGAGCGCTCGCGATCCACAGATACGCCATCTGGCCTATTCTTGTACCGCAGCCCCCTCCGCTGGATGCGTCGTCCGTTCCCGGCTCACTGAAAATGCCCTCAATGGAGTGATTGCCATGCTCAAGAAGCTGCTGATGCTCTTCCTCGCAATCGGCCTGTCGCTGTCCGCCGTGCTCGCCGCAGCCGTGGAAGTGAACACCGCCGACGAAACCGCGCTCGAATCGGTCAAGGGCATCGGCCCCGTCCATGCCAAGGCGATCATCGACGAACGCACGAAGAACGGCCCGTTCAAGGATGCCGACGACCTGGTGAACCGCGTCAAGGGCATTGGCCCGAAGTCGGTGCAGAACCTCGAGGCGGCGGGGCTCACGATCAACGGCTCCTCGGCGCCGCCCGCGGGCAAGACGGCTAGCGCGAAGAGCGGCAAGAGCGCCGCTGCCACGAGCGCCGCGCCCGCTGCGACCACGGCCAATCCGATGACGGCGCAGACGCCGGCGGCCGCGACCACGGCGCAAGCCGCCTCGGACACGGCCGCGGGCAAGTCGAAGCACAAGAGCAAGAAAGACAAGACAGCCGCCGCTGCCAGCGCGCCCGAAGCGGGCTCCGCTGCGGCAGCTCCGGCCACGGCATCCGATACGAAGGCGAAAAAGCCCAGGAAGTCGAAGAAAGACAAGGCCGCGTCCGCTACGGCCGCTTCCGGCGCCTGATTGCCGCCATCGTCCGGCGCGCGCAAGCCGTGCACTGGACCTCGAAAACGCGGCGCCACCCTCGCGTGCGCCGTCCGACTTACCGGCCGCGTCCCCGTCGCGGCCATCACCCAGAGAGATCGTCATGAGTCTGCTAGATACCCTCGGTTCCCTGCTCGGTTCGCAGTCGCAACAGCAAGGCGGCGGCCAGGCCCAGCTCCTCGCCGCGGCGATGGAGTTCGTCAACAACCAGCCCGGCGGGCTGAACGGCCTCATCGAGAAGTTCCAGCAAGGCGGCCTCGGCGACATCGTGCAGTCGTGGGTCGGCAACGGCGAGAATCAGCCTGTTTCGGCGGATCAGCTGCACAACGTGCTCGGCTCGGACGTCGTCTCGGGTCTCGCGCAGAAGGTCGGCATGCAGCCCGACCAGGTGAGCGGGCTGCTCGCCCAGGTGCTGCCGCACGTGGTCAACGCGGGCACGCCGACCGGCGAAGTGCCGCAAGGCGGCCAGATCAACACCGAAAGCGTGCTCGGCACGCTTGGTGGGCTGGCGTCGCTGCTCGGCGGCGGCAACAAGCAGGCATGAGCGCCCATTAGCGCTTCCTTGCAGGCATGAAAAAAGGGCAGCGGATCACTCCGCTGCCCTTTTCGTTTCGGCTCAGTGCGCCGCCTGCCGGCGCGCGCCTCAGCCGAGGGTTGCTACTCGCGTTAGTGCACCACGCGCTCGAACACGAACTTGCCGTCGTGCACGCCGACCGGGATGACATCCTTCGGCCCGAACTTGCCCGCGAGGATCAGCTTGGCGACCGGGTTCTCGATCTCCTGCTGGATCGCGCGCTTGAGCGGCCGTGCGCCGAACAGCGGGTCATAGCCGACCTTGGCGATCTGGCTCAGCGCCTCGTCCGACACCACGAGCTCCATGTCGAGCTTCTCCAGACGCTCGCGCAGACGCTGCAGCTGGATCTTCGCAATCGACTCGATATTCGAGCGATCGAGCGCATGGAACACCACGACCTCGTCGATCCGGTTCAGGAACTCGGGGCGGAACTGCTGCTTCACTTCGTTCCACACGGCGTCCTTCACCGCTTCCTGCGGCTCGCCCGCCATCGCCTGAATGAGGTGCGAACCGAGGTTCGACGTCATCACGATTACGGTGTTCTTGAAGTCGACGGTGCGGCCCTGGCCATCGGTCATGCGGCCGTCGTCGAGCACTTGCAGCAGCACGTTGAACACGTCCGGGTGCGCCTTTTCGACTTCGTCGAGCAGGATCACGCTATACGGCTTGCGACGCACGGCCTCGGTCAGATAGCCGCCCTCTTCGTAGCCCACGTATCCCGGCGGCGCGCCGATCAAACGCGCCACACTGTGCTTCTCCATGAACTCGCTCATGTCGATGCGGATGAGGTGATCTTCCGAATCGAACAGGAAGCCCGCCAGCGCCTTGCACAGCTCGGTCTTGCCCACACCCGTCGGCCCGAGGAACAGGAACGAGCCGTACGGCCGGTTCGGGTCCGAGAGACCGGCGCGCGAGCGGCGAATCGCGTCGGCGACGGCGGTAATGGCCTCGTCCTGACCCACCACGCGCTCGTGCAGCTTCTCTTCGATCTGCAGCAGCTTCTCGCGCTCGCCCTGCATCATGCGCGAAACGGGAATGCCGGTCGAACGCGACACGACCTCCGCGATTTCCTCGGCGCCCACGAGCGTGCGCAGCAGGCGCAAGCGCGTGGGGTTGTTCTGCTCGTTCGCCTCCGCGAGCGTCACCTGCTTGAGCTGCGCTTCGAGCTCCGGCAGCTTGCCGTACTGCAGTTCCGCGACCTTCTCGAGCTTGCCTTCGCGCTGGAAGCGATTGATCTCCGCGCGCACGCGGTCGATCTCTTCCTTGATCTGCGCGCCGCCCTGCACCGCGGCCTTCTCGGTGGTCCAGATCTCTTCGAGATCCTTATATTCGAGGCTCAGCCGGTCGATCTCTTCCTCGATCAGCTGCAGACGCTTTTGCGACGCTTCGTCCTTTTCCTTCTTGACGGCCTCGCGCTCGATCTTCAACTGGATCAGGCGGCGATCGAGCTTATCCATTGCTTCGGGCTTCGAATCGATTTCCATCTTGATCTTCGAAGCTGCTTCGTCGATCAGGTCGATGGCCTTGTCCGGCAGGAAACGGTCGGTGATGTAGCGATGCGAGAGTTCCGCCGCCGCGACGATAGCCGGGTCGGTGATCTCCACGCCGTGGTGCAGCTCGTACTTCTCCTTCAGGCCGCGCAGGATCGCGATGGTCGCCTCGACCGACGGTTCATCGACGAGCACCTTCTGGAAGCGGCGTTCGAGCGCGGCGTCCTTTTCGATGTACTTGCGATACTCGTCGAGCGTAGTCGCGCCGATGCAGTGCAGTTCGCCGCGCGACAGCGCCGGCTTGAGCATGTTGCCCGCGTCCATCGCGCCTTCGGCCTTGCCGGCGCCGACCATCGTGTGAATTTCGTCGATGAAGACGATGGTCTGCCCTTCGTCCTTGGCAATGTCGTTGAGCACGGCCTTCAGGCGCTCTTCGAACTCGCCGCGATATTTCGCGCCCGCGAGCAGTGCGGCCATGTCGAGCGAGAGCACGCGCTTGCCCTTGAGCGTTTCGGGCACTTCGCCGTTGACGATGCGCTGCGCGAGGCCTTCGACAATGGCCGTCTTGCCCACCCCCGGTTCGCCGATCAGCACCGGATTGTTCTTGGTGCGGCGTTGCAGGATCTGGATCGAGCGGCGGATTTCGTCGTCGCGGCCGATCACGGGGTCGAGCTTGCCCGAACGCGCGCGCTCGGTCAGATCGACGGTGTACTTCTTGAGCGCTTCACGCTGGCTCTCGGCGTCCTGGCTGTGCACCTGCGCGCCGCCGCGCACCGCGACGATCGCGGCTTCGAGCGCCTTGCGCGTCAAGCCGTGCTGGCGCGCAAGACGACCCGCCTCGCCCTTGTCCTCGGATACGGCGAGCAGGAACATCTCGCTCGCGATATACGTGTCGTTGAGCTTCTGCGCTTCCTTGTCGGCCTGATTGAGCAGCCCCGTGAGTTCGCGGCCGATCTGCACGTTGCCGTCGGTGCCCCGCACCTGCGGCAAGCGGTTGATGGCGTCGTTCAGCGCGTTCTGCAGCGCCTGGACCTGCACGCCCGCACGCGACATGAGCGAGCGCGCGGAGCCGTCCTGCTGCGCAACGAGCGCAGCCAGCAGGTGAACGGGTTCGATGTACTGGTTATCGTGGCCCACCGCGAGGCTTTGCGCGTCGGCGATGGCTTCCTGGAACTTGGTGGTGAGTTTGTCGATTCTCATTTGATGCGAGACCTCCAGATTTCTAGACTGTCACCAAATTTGAGGGGGGACGCGCCGGTTTCAAGCGCTCTGGCGTCATTTTTTCCGATTTTTGCGATTCAGGCGCGGGCAGCGTCCGTCTACCGTTGCTGCCGCGGCGTGAGAAAACGGGGAAGAATGCGAGGCGGCCGCTGCCGCGCGAGGCAGCGCGTCACGGCTGAACACCGCGACTCGTAGGGGAAGAAAAACGAAGAGGTGACGCTGACGCGCGCTTCAATGCTCGCGCGAAGACGCGGAGCGAGCCGCCTGGGCGCGCGGCATGAACTGGATCGGCGCGAGGCCGAGCAACCCGGTCAGTTCGCCTGCAGGCTGGGCCAGTTCGCCGATGGTATGGCAGTCGAGTTCCGCGAGAAACGCATCGCGCGCCGCGGCCAGCGCGTGCTTGAGTCGGCATTGCGGCTCGATGACGCAGCTGCGCCGGTCGCCATGTTCGTCCGGAAAGCAGCCGACGAGCGAGAAGTCGCTCTCTGTCTCACGGACAACGGCGCCAACGCTCAGATCGAGCGACGCCGGTGCGAGCCGCAAGCCGCCATTGCGTCCGCGAACGGTGTCGACCCAGCCGAGTTCGCCCAGGCGCTGCACCACTTTCATCAGATGATTCTTCGAAACGCCGTAGGCGTCCGAGATCTCCTGGATCGTGGCCAGGCTGTCGCGACGCAGCGCGAGATACAGCATCACGCGCAAGGAATAGTCGGTGTAGTCGGTCAGTCTCATGGCGATCGCAATGACAGAGAGGGTGCAGGTGACAGAACCCATACAATAACATGCAGTTAGCATGCAGGTTTTGCCTGGACTGAGTATCATTGTCACTCCGATGGACGCTTCGCAGGGCCTGGCAGCTTGCATGCGGCCCGTTGTCGCATCGTGCCGGCGCCCCGCCGCCGACTACACTCCAGGCACCCCAGGTATCACCCGCCCCAAATGACTCGCCCCGACACCCCTCCCGCTGCCGCGCTGCACGCCCGGCCAACTGAAGAAAACATCCGCGAACTCGTCTACGCGTTCTACGACCGCGTGCGCGACGACGCCATGCTCGGCCCGGTGTTCGACGGCGTGCTCGCTGGACGTTGGGACGAACATCTGCCCAAGATGTGCCGCTTCTGGTCGAGCCTCGTGCTCGGCACCAAAAGCTACCGCGGCAACGTGCAGCAGGCGCACGATCCGGTGCCTGGCGTCGAGCCGCAGCATTTCAGCCGCTGGCTCTATCTTTTCCTCGATACGGTTCAGGCTCGCTACGAGCCCGCGGCGGCGGTGCAGTTCATGGAACCCGCGCTGCGTATCGCGCAAAGCCTCCAACTGAGCCGCTTTGGTTGGGACTACACGATTCCACCCGAGCAACAGGCGATTCTCGATCGCGTGGCGCCTCGCAGGCGCCACGCCAGGCACGGTCATGACTTGCCAACGCGCCCGACCGGCGAGCCGTTTCCGGCCCGTTTCGTTGGCCGCCAGATGGATGTCGGCGAGAACACGCCCGCGGAGTGAGCGCATCTGCTTCAAGCGGTATATCCGAATAGGCGGTTAGTTGCGTTAAATAGGGGTGCGGGTGAGCTGAGTCCGTCCCTTCAACCCTGCGGACGAGCGCCTAGCTGGATTCCCGCGACGCATTCCCCGAGGCCACCCCCCAGCGCGCCAGCGCCTTATCGTCACTCTCGCGGGCATCGACCCAGCGCGCGCCCTGCTCCGTCACTTCCTTCTTCCAGAACGGCGCCTCGGTCTTGAGGTAGTCCATGACGAACTCGCAGGACGCGAACGCGTCGCCGCGATGCTTCGAGGTCGTCGCGACCAGCACGATCTGGTCGAGCGGCGCGAGCTTGCCCACCCTGTGCACGATCAGCACCTCGATGCCGGCCCAGCGTCGTTGTGCATCGTCGACGATCGCCTCCAGCGCCTTCTCGGTCATGCCCGGATAGTGCTCGAGTTCGAGCGAGGCGATCGTGCTGCCGTCGTTCAGATCGCGCACCGTGCCGACGAAGCACGCCACCGCACCGATCGCCGGATTGCGCGCGCGCAGTTGCGCAACTTCGGTGGTGAGATCGAAATCTTCCGTTTGTACGCGCACGGGCATCGTGAGTCTCCTGTGGCGCTCAGCCGCCCGTCACCGGCGGGAAAAAGGCGACTTCGCAGCCCTCGGTGATACGCGTGCGCGGATCCGTCATCACGTGATTGCAAGCCATGCGCAGCGCGCGGCCTTCCGCCAGCGTCTCGGCCCACACACCGCCGCGCGCACGCAGCCAGCCGCGCACATCGCCGACCGTCACGATGGCATCTGGCAGCGTGACCGTTTCGTCCGCGACGCCTAGCGCCTCGCGCACACTCGCAAAAAATTTCAACTGGATCTTCATCGCTCGAGGCTTTTCAGTACAGCAATTCGGTGAACGGAATAAAGCGCACGGTCTCGCCGGCGCTGATCGCATGATTGGGCGGATTGTCGATGAGACCGTCGCCCCAGACCGTGGACGTGAGGACCGCGGAACTCTGGTTCGGGAACAGGTCCAGACCGCCAGCCGGGTTCACGCGCGCTCGCAGGAATTCGTTGCGGCGGTCGCTCTTCGCCTGGGTGAAGTCGGCGCGCAGCGAGAGCGCGCGCGGGCTCACCTGCGTCGCGCCCGCAAGGCGCAGCAGGAACGGACGAACGAACAACAGAAAGGTGACGAAACTCGACACCGGGTTGCCCGGCAACCCGATGAAAAACGCCTCGCCGGTTTCCGCGTCCGCCGCCCCCTGCGTCCGACGCACCGCGCCGAACGCGAGCGGCTTGCCCGGCTTCATCGCGATCTGCCACAGGTTGATGCGCCCTTCGGCCTCGACGGCGGGCCGCACGTGATCCTCCTCCCCGACCGAGACACCGCCCGAAGTGAGGATGAGGTCGTGGCCAGCGGCCGCCTCGCGCAGCGTCGCGCGCGTGAGCTCGAGCTGGTCCGGCACGATGCCGTAGTCGGTGACTTCGCAGCCGAGATTGCGCAAGAGGCTCGTGAGCGTGAAGCGGTTCGAGTTGTAGATCGCGCCGGGTTTGAGCGGCTCGCCGGGCATCGTCAGTTCGTCGCCGGTGAAGAACACCGCGACCTTCACGCGGCGCACGACGGTGAGCGTGGCGCACCCCACCGACGCCGCGAGCCCGAGTGCCGCCGGCGTGAGGCGCGTGCCCGCCGGCAGGATCACCGTATTCTTGCGGATATCGGCGCCCTGTGCCGTGATCCATTCGCCCGCCTTGGGCGCGTGCACAAAGGTGACGGCGCCTTGCGCGGCCTCGGTCTGCTCCTGCATCACCACGGCGTCTGCGCCCGGCGGCACCGTCGCGCCCGTGAAGATGCGCGCGGCCGTGCCTGCCGCGAGCGGTTGTGGCGCGTGGCCCGCGGCAATGCGCTGCGAAACCGGCAGACGGCGGCTGCCTTGCGCGAGATCGGCCACGCGCACCGCGTAGCCGTCCATTGCGCTCGTATGCATCGGCGGCACGTCGAGCGGCGAGACGACGTCTGCGGCGAGCACGCGGTTCAGCGCGTCGAACGTCGAAATCGTTTCGGCACCGGCGAGCGGCTTCGCCGCGGCAAGCAGCGTGGCGAGGGCGTCGGCAGTAGAGAGCATCGGCGCGCGCGGTGCGGGCGCCGGCGCAGCGGAAGACGGGGACGTAGGCGTGGACATCGAGGTCGTCTCGGACGTGGGCGGCGGGGCCGCCAGCAGCGGTTGGTCTGTCGTTATTGTAGCGGCGCGACCGGCGCGCCGTGCCTTATGCCGTGGATATCCCTGGCGCGCAATGCCTGCGAGTGCGCAGGCCCGGCTGAAGTGATGCAGCGCGCGGGTACGATCGACCCGCCGACGCGTAAAAGCTGATGCGATGTCCACGCGCCGGGACCGCGAACCGATCCGGCCCCGGCTGCGTCCATCAGTGCGCCGTGTGAGCGGCGATATAGTCCTTCACGCGCTGCGCGTCGGCAGGCACGACTTCGAAGCGCTGCGGCAGCGCCTCGAGGCCTTCGAACGCCGCCGGACGCTCCGGCTCGCGGTCCAGCGCTTCGCGGATCGTCTCGCCGAACTTCACCGGCTGCGCGGTTTCGAGCACGATCATCGGCACACCGGGCTGCAGGTGTTCGCGGGCGACCTTCACGCCGTCGGCCGTATGGGTGTCGATCATCGTCTTGTAGCGCGAGTAGATGTCGCGAATCGTGGCGATGCGGTCGTCGTGGCTGCTGCGGCCCGAAACGAAGCCGAACTGCTTCACGCGCACGAAGTCGCCGCTCGCCACGAGATCGAAACCGCCCTTCTCCTCGACGTCGCGGAACAACTGCGTCACGCGCGCCGGGTCGCGGCCCAGCAAGTCGTAGACGAAGCGCTCGAAGTTCGACGCCTTCGAGATGTCCATGCTCGGGCTCGTCGTGTGATACGTCTCGGCCGAGCCGCGCACGCGGTAAATGCCGGTGCGGAAGAACTCGTCGAGCACGTCGTTCTCGTTGGTCGCGACCACGAGCTTTTCGATCGGCAGACCCATCATGCGCGCGATATGGCCCGCGCACACGTTGCCGAAGTTGCCCGAGGGCACCGTGAACGAGACGCGCTCGTCGTTCGACTTCGTCGCCGCGAAGTAGCCGGCGAAGTAGTACACGACCTGGGCCACGACGCGCGCCCAGTTGATCGAGTTGACCGTGCCGATCTTCTGCTGCGACTTGAACGCGTGGTCGTTCGAAACGGCCTTGACGATGTCCTGGCAGTCGTCGAACACGCCTTCCACGGCCAGATTGAAGATGTTCGGGTCCTGCAGGCTGAACATCTGCGCCGTCTGGAACGCGCTCATCTTCTTGTGCGGCGACAGCATGAACACGCGCACGCCCTTCTTGCCACGCATCGCGTATTCGGCCGCGCTGCCGGTGTCGCCCGAAGTCGCGCCGAGAATGTTCAGCTCCTGGCCGGCCTTCGCGAGCGCGTACTCGAACAGGTTGCCGAGCAGCTGCATCGCCATGTCCTTGAACGCGAGCGTCGGACCGTTCGAGAGTTCGAGCAGCGAGAGCGGCGCGCCGTTTTCCTCGCCGAGCGTGGTGAGCGGCGTGATCTTGCTCGCGTCTTCGCCATGGCGCACGTTGCGGTACGTCTCGCCCGTGTAGGTGCGGCGCGTGATGTCGCGCAGGTCGTCGGCCGGAATGTCACCCGCGAACTTCGAGAGGATCTCGAACGCGAGGTCCGCGTACGAAAGGCCGCGCCAGCGCGCCAGTTCTTCCTTGCTGATCTGCGGATACCCGGCCGGCAGATACAGGCCGCCGTCGCGCGCGAGGCCGCCCAGCAGGATGTCGGAAAACGAATGATGCTCGCCGGCGCCCGCGCCGCGCGTAGATACGTAATTCATAGCCCTTGCCTTAGTTCAGTCCTTCCATACGCAGCTTCGTGACCTGCGACTTCACCGTCGCTAGCTTTTCGATCTGCGCGATCGCCGCGTTGACGTTCTTCTCGATCGTCTCGTGCGTGATCAGGATGATGTCGGTTTCCGCCTTGCCTTGCGCGTCGACCTGCTCCGCTTCCTTTTGCAGCAGCGCGTCGATCGAGATGCCGCTGTCCGCGAGGATGCGCGTGATGGCCGCCATCACGCCGGTCTGGTCCGCCACGCGCAGGCGCAGGTAGTAGCCGCTCGTGACTTCGTCGATCGGCAGGATCGGCGTGTTCGAGAGGCTGTCCGGCTGGAACGCCAGATGCGGCACGCGGTGCTCGGGGTCGGCCGTGTGCAGACGCGTCACATCGACGAGATCGGCCACCACGGCGGATGCCGTCGGCTCCGCGCCCGCGCCCTTGCCGTAGTAGAGCGTCGTGCCGACCGCGTCGCCGTGCACGACCACGGCGTTCATTGCGCCTTCCACGTTCGCGAGCAGGCGCTTGGCCGGAATCAGCGTGGGATGCGTGCGCAGCTCGATGCCGCGATCGGTGCGGCGCGCGATGCCGAGCAGCTTGATGCGATAGCCCAGTTCTTCCGCGTACTTGATGTCGATGGCGTCGAGCTTGCTGATGCCTTCCACATAGGCTTTGTCGAACTGCACGGGCACGCCGAACGCGATCGCGCTCATGATCGTCGCCTTGTGCGCGGCGTCCACGCCTTCGATGTCGAAGGTCGGATCGGCTTCGGCGTAGCCCAGTTCCTGCGCGGCTTTCAATGCGGTCGCGAAGTCGAGCCCGCGCTCACGCATTTCCGAGAGGATGTAGTTGGTCGTGCCGTTGATGATGCCGGCGATGTACTGGATGCGGTTGGCCGTGAGACCTTCGCGCAGCGCCTTGATGATGGGAATGCCGCCCGCCACCGCCGCTTCGAACGCGACCATCACGCCCTTGGCGCGCGCCGCTTCGAAGATCTCGGTGCCGTGCACCGCCAGCAGCGCCTTGTTCGCGGTGACGACATGCTTGCCGCTGGCAATGGCGCGCAGCACGAGATCCCTGGCGAGCGTCGTGCCGCCGATCATTTCGGCGACGATCGAAATCGAGGGATCGTCGACCACGGCGTCGAAGTCGGTCGTCAGCTCGACGCTGCCGGCTTCACTGCCGAGCGCCGTCGTGGCCTTGGCCGGGTTGCGCACGGCGATGCGCGCCACCTCGATGCCGCGGCCCGCGCGGCGTTTGATTTCTTCCTGGTTGCGGCGCAGTACCGTGAAGGTGCCGCTGCCCACCGTGCCGAAGCCCAAGAGACCTACTTTGATCGGATCCATGCAGCGTGTGTTCGTCCAAGTGTTTGAAAAGGGAATGCGTGTGACTGGCTCAGGTGCCGTGCCGCTGGCGATAACCGTCGAGGAAGCGCGCGATGCGGTTGATCGAATCGGTCAGGTCGTCGACGTTCGGCAGGAACACCACGCGGAAGTGATCCGGCTGCTTCCAGTTGAAGCCCGTGCCCTGCACGAGCAGCACGCGCTCCTGCAAGAGCAGATCGAGGATGAACTGCTGGTCGTTCTCGATCGGATAGAGCCTCGGGTCGAGGCGCGGGAACATGTAGAGCGCCGCTTCCGGCTTCACGCAGGTCACGCCCGGAATGGCCGTGAGCATGTTGTACGCCAGTTCGCGCTGGCGATAGAGGCGACCGCCCGGCTGGATCAGCTCGTTGATGCTCTGGTAGCCGCCCAGCGCCGTCTGGATCGCGTACTGGCCCGGCACGTTCGCGCACAGGCGCATCGAGGCGAGAATGCCGAGACCTTCCGTGTAGTCCTTCGAGCGGCGGCGGTTTTCTCCCGTCATGCCCGAGAGGAACATCCAGCCCGCGCGGTAGCCGCACGCGCGATAGCTCTTCGACAGGCTGTTGAGCGTGACGGTGATCACGTCTTCCGAGAGCGAGCCGAGCGCCGTGTGCGTCTTGCCGTCGTAGATGATCTTGTCGTAGACCTCGTCGGCGAACAGGATCAGGCCGTGCTCGCGCGCGATCGCAACGAGCCCGCGCAGCAGGTCGTCCGAATAGAGGGCGCCGGTCGGGTTGTTCGGGTTGATGACGACGATCGCGCGCGTATTCGGCGTGATCTTCGAGCGGATGTCGTCGAGGTCGGGCATCCACGCGTTCGACTCGTCGCAGATGTAGTGCACGGGCGTGCCGCCCGAAAGGCTCACCGCCGCCGTCCACAGCGGATAGTCGGGCGCGGGCAGCAGCACTTCGTCGCCGTCGTTCAGGAGCGCCTGCATGGCCATCACGATCAGTTCGGACGCGCCGTTACCGATGTAGATGTCGTCGAGCTCGACGCCCTTGATGCCCTTTTGCTGCGCGTAATGCATGATCGCCTTGCGCGCGGCGAACACGCCCTTCGAATCCGAATACCCCGAGGAGCCCGGCAGATTCAGGATCATGTCCTGAATGACCTCGTCGGGCGCGTCGAAACCGAACGGCGCGAGATTGCCGATGTTCAGCTTGATGATGCGATGGCCTTCTTCTTCGAGGCGCTTCGCGTGCTCGAGCACCGGCCCGCGGATGTCGTAGCAAACGTTCTGCAGCTTGTTGGATTTGAGAATCGGTTTCACGGCGGGCTATCGTTATCGGTCAGTAAAGCGGTCAGAGAATCAGTCAGGGCGTCAGAGGCGATTAAGACGCGGTAAAAGGGCTGGAACAGGCTGAAATGCCGTCGACCGGCCGGCGGATGGCGCCTTGGTGGACAGGACAGGCAAGGGAGCCGGAGGGGCGCCCCCGGCGGGACAAAAGCCGTGCACGATTGCGTGGGGAGCACGGGGCGCGCGCGCGACGCTTCGCAAAGCGTGCGCTGGCCGACCCGACTACCCCAAAACCGCCCCAGCAGCTTGTGGCTGCCCTCGCCCGATGCGCGGATGGCGCGCGTAGCGGCCTGCCGGCGCGGTCTACCCGCGAGCCCCGCCGCAGCGGCGGCTAAAAAGCTATAATTTAGCGGATTTTGACCAACTTCCGCAATGCGCAATCGGCCACGAGGCGGGTCGCGAAGCGGGTGACACGGCGGGCTGCAAGGCGGTTCGCCGAGGCCGGCGGCGGCACAGGATATGCGCCCCCTCGCTTGCGCACCCGACCTGCCCTTACCCCGGAACCCCGTTTTGAAATTACACCAGGACTCCAGCGCCGCGCTGAACACCGTGACCGGTTACGGCGCCGACTATGTGGAAGTGAACCTCGAACGCCATACGGGCAGCATCATCGTGATGCCCGAATCGCCGGTCACCCCCTGGCCGGTGCAGTCGTTCGACGCCCTCACGCCCGAACTCTTCGAGCTGCTTCTCCCGCTGAACCCCGAAGTGGTCGTCTTCGGCAGCGGGGAGCGGTTGCGCTTTCCGCATCCGCGCCTGACCGCGGCGCTCGCCAGGAAGCGCATCGGTGTGGAGGCGATGGACTTCAAGGCCGCCTGCCGCACCTACAACATCCTCATGGCCGAAGGCCGCCGTGTGGCGGCCGCGCTTCTGATCGAAAGCTCCCCTTAAGCTTGCCATCAGGTCGCCGCGCGGCGGCGTAGTACACTTGCGCGCCGTGTGCGTAGCGCGCGCCCCGGACCCGGCCGCACACCGCGCGCGGCCAGCGCGCGCTTCGCACCCCGACCGCAACGACTGCAACAAGAACAGGCTGAAACCCATGAACGATACGCCATCGAGGCTACCGCTCAACCGCAGCGCGATCCTGCTCCTGATCCTCGCCCTCGCCGTGATCTGGTTCCTGCCGCTCGGCTGGCGCCACCTGCTGCCGAGCGACGAAGGCCGCTACGCCGAAATGGCGCGCGAAATGCTCGCGAGCGACGACTGGATCACGCCGCGCTACAACGACTACAAGTACTTCGAAAAGCCGCCGCTGCAAACCTGGATGAACGCGCTCACCTTCGCGTGGTTCGGCATCGGCGAGTGGCAGGCGCGCCTCTACACGGCGCTCACCGGCTTCGCGGGCGTGCTGCTGATCGGCTTCACCGGCGCGCGCGTGTTCAACGCCGCCACGGGTTTCTTCGCCGCGGTCGTGCTCGCCTGCGCGCCGTACTGGAACCTGATGGGCCACTTCAACACGCTCGACATGGGCCTGGCGTTCTGGATGCAACTCACGCTGTGTGCGCTGCTGCTCGCCCAGCGCCCGACCCTGCCCAAGGCGAACGCGCGCCTGTGGATGTGGGTGTGCTGGGCCGCCATGGCGATGGCGGTGCTGTCCAAGGGCCTCGTCGGCCTGATCCTGCCAGGCGCCGTGCTGGTGCTCTATACGGCGATTTCGCGCGACTGGGCGCTCTGGAAGCGCCTCTATCTCGTGAGCGGTCTGATCGTCTTCTTCGCGATCGTGTCGCCGTGGTTCATCCTCGTGCAGCAGCGCAATCCCGAGTTCTTCAACTTCTTCTTCATCGTCCAGCAGTTCCAGCGCTACCTCACGCCCGCGCAGAACCGCCCCGGCCCGTTCTACTACTTCGTGCCGGTCATGCTGGTGGGCTTCCTGCCGTGGCTTTCGGTGAGCGTGCAGAGCGTGCGCCATGCGCTGCGCGCGCCGCGCCAGCCCAACGGGTTCTCGCCCGTCATGCTGATGCTCGTGTGGACGGTGTTCATTTTCCTGTTCTTCAGCGCCTCGCACTCGAAGCTCGTCTCCTACGTCCTGCCGATCGCGCCGCCCGTGGCGCTCATCATCGGCATGTATCTGCCGGTCATGACGCGCGCCCAGTGGAACAAGCACCTCGCGGGTTACGCGGTGTTCGCCGTCGCGCTGATGGCGGGCTCGTTCGTGCTCACGCGGCTTGGCGACGCGCGCAATCCCAACGCGCTCTACCGCGAGTTCCAGGTCTGGGTGTTCGGCGCGGCCGCGGTGGCCTTCGTCGTCACCATGGTCGGCCTGCGCCTGAACCGCGCGAAACGCACGCCCCAAAACGGCGCGCGCGCGCCAGCGGTTGCGCTCGGCACCGCGTGGCTGCTGCTCGCGACCATTGCGGGCACGGGCCACGACGTGTTCGGCACGCTGAGTTCCGGCGCGCCGCTCGCGCCCGCAGTGCGCGCCGCCATCGCGAAACTGCCGCCGGACGCGCCGTTCTACTCGGTGGGCGTACTCGACCACACGATGCCTTTCTACGTGCGCCACACGATGACGATGGTCGAGGTCACCGACGAGCTGGCCTTCGGCATCTCCGAGGAGCCGCAAAAATGGGTGCCGACCATTGCCGACTGGGAGGCGCGCTGGAAGTCCGACCGTTATGCGCTCGCGCTGATTCCGGTGAAACGCTACGAAGAACTGGCTGCGCAAGGCCTGCCGATGCAGGTGATCGCGCGTGACGCGCGCCGCGTGATCGTTGAAAAGCCGCAATCCTGAGCGCTTCCTGGCCCCGATTGACGCATGGGCGATAATCGGGCCGGGCCGCGGGTGCGCGGCGGCCCAGGCTGGCCTGAACGGCACGGTCGGCCTGCAGCCCAGCTTCCGCCCCAACCCGATAACCGTTGAACCACCCTTTCCGATGAATCCGATTTCCCTCATCTGCATCCTCGCCGGCGTCGGCCTCAACGCCTGCGCGCAACTGTTGCTGAAAGCGGGTGTCAATGCCGTTGGACACTTCGAATTCAGCCGTGCGAACATCTTGCCCATTGGCCTGAAGCTCGCGACGCAAGTGCCGATTCTCGGCGGCCTCACCTGCTACGTGTTCAGCGTGGTCGTGTGGATCGTCGGGCTCTCGCGCGTGGACGTCTCGATCGCCTACCCGATGCTCTCGCTCGGCTACGTGGTCAACGCGTTCGCGGCGTGGTATCTGTTCGGCGAGGTGCTGAGCGTGCAGCGGCTCGTGGGCATCGGCATCATCCTGATCGGCGTGTTCGTGCTGGCGCGCAGCTGACGCGCCGCGGCGCGCTGTGGCGCGCGTGGCGAGGCCGCTTGCAGCGCGGCATATTGCGCCCATATAAGTATTTCGTAAGATGCGCCGCGGCGGCCTTGCCGCCCGGCCCCACTTTCTGACGAGCAAAGAGCAAGCACTCATGACCCAGTCATCCCCGCAGTCGACCCTTCCGTTCCTGCCGTTCGTGCGTCCCGAAATCGACGAGGAAACCATCCAGGGCGTCGCCGACGTACTGCGTTCGGGCTGGATCACGACCGGCCCGCAGAACCAGGCGTTCGAAGCGGCGCTCTCGGAGTATTGCGGCGGCCGTCCGGTGCGCACCTTCAACTCGGGCACGGCGACGCTCGAAATCGGTTTGCGCCTTGCCGGCGTGGGTCCCGGCGACGAAGTCATCACGACGCCCGCGTCGTGGGTTTCCACGAGCAACGTGATCTACGAGGTGGGCGCGACGCCGGTGTTCGCCGACATCGATCCCGTCACGCGCAACATCGATCTCGACAAGCTCGAAGCCGCCATCACGCCGAAGACCAAAGCCATCATCCCGGTCTTTCTCTCGGGCCTGCCCGTCGACATGGACCGGCTCTACGCGATCGCCCGCCAGCACAAGCTGCGCGTAATCGAGGACGCCGCGCAGGCGTTCGGCTCGAGCTGGAACGGCAAGCGCATCGGCGCGATCGGCGACATCGTCTCGTTCAGCTTCCACGCCAACAAGAACCTCACGTCGATCGAAGGCGGCGCGCTCGTCCTCAACGACGAAGCCGAGGCCGTGCTCGCGCAGAAATACCGTCTCCAGGGCATTACGCGCACGGGCTTCGACGGCATGGACTGCGACGTGCTCGGCGGCAAGTACAATCTCACGGATGTGGCGGCGCGCGTCGGGCTCGGCCAGCTCAAGCACATCGAGCGTTTCATCCGGCAGCGCCGCGAGCTTGCGCGGGCTTACTTCGCGGGCTTCGAAGGCGGCGCGGCGGTTAAGCTCGGCGTCGGCCTGCCGCTCGCCGATTTCGCCAACAGCAACTGGCACATGTTCCAGATCACGCTGCCGCTCGACACGCTCGCGATCGACCGCGCCGGTTTCATGGGCGAACTCAAGGAGCGCGGCATCGGCTCGGGCGTGCATTACCCGGCCATCCACCTCTTCACGCTCTACCGCGAGCGTGGTTTCAAGGCGGGCATGTTCCCGCACGCGGAGCGCTTCGGTGCGAGCACGGTCACGCTGCCGCTCTTCACGCAGATGACCGAATCCGACGTGGCGCGCGTGTGCAGCGCGGTGGACGAGATTTGCGCGAAGTTTGCGAAGTAGTTGGCAAAACAGGCAGTAACGGAAGTCGGGGACGGGATAACGCCGCTCCGACGGGCATGGGACCCGTGGCAGCGCTAAAGCGCCAACTCGGGTCGACACAGGGGAAACGCAGGCGGACGGCGCGGCGCATGCGCCGCCGATTTGCGCATGCAGCAAACCGCAGCATCCAATAACGGAATCGACGCACACATGAGTCAAACGGAACAAGGCACCTTGACCCCGGACACGCCGGAAGTCTCGGTCATCATTCCGGTCTACAACGAGGAAGCTGGCCTTCCCGAGCTGTTCGCGCGCCTGTATCCGGCGCTCGACAAGCTCGGCACCTCGTACGAAGTGATCTTCATCAACGACGGTAGCCGCGACCGCTCGGCCGCGATGCTCGCGGAGCAGTTCCGCGCGCGGCCCGATACCACGCGCGCGATCCTGCTCAACGGCAACTACGGCCAGCACATGGCGATTCTCGCGGGCTTCGAGCAGGCCCGCGGCGAGATCGTCATCACGCTCGACGCCGATCTGCAGAATCCGCCCGAGGAAATCGGCAAGCTCGTCGAGAAGATGCGCGAGGGCTACGACTACGTCGGCACCATCCGCAAGCAGCGCCAGGACAGCCTCTGGCGGCGCAAGGCCTCGCAGGCGATGAACCGTCTGCGCGAGCGCATCACGCGCATCAAGATGACCGATCAGGGCTGCATGCTGCGCGCGTACAACCGCCGCATCATCGACACGATCAACCGCTGCGGCGAAATCAACACCTTCATCCCGGCGCTCGCGTACACGTTCTCGCAGAACCCGGTCGAGGTGGAGGTCGCGCACGAGGAGCGCTTCGCGGGCGAATCGAAGTACTCGCTCTACAGCCTCATTCGCCTGAATTTCGACCTCGTGACGGGCTTCTCCGTCGTGCCGCTGCAATGGCTCTCGTTCATCGGCGTGATCCTCTCGCTCGGCTCGGCAGGCCTCTTCCTGCTGCTGCTGATTCGCCGCTTCGTCCTCGGCGCGGAAGTGCAAGGCGTGTTCACGCTCTTCGCCATCACGTTCTTCCTGCTCGGCGTGATCATCTTCGCGCTCGGGCTGCTCGGCGAGTACATCGGCCGCATCTACCAGCAGGTGCGCGCGCGTCCGCGTTACCTGATCCAGACGATCCTCGAGGAGCGCAATGGCCGCGCCGTCGTCGATACGCCGCGCCAGGATTTCATGCAGGCGGCCGCCTTCGCGCAACCGGCTGAACCCGCGCGAGCGGCAGGTGCGGCTGCAAGGCCGGCCACCACGAACGCGGCCAATGAAGGAGCCGGCCAATGAAACCGCGCGCCGTTGTGTTCGCGTATCACAACGTGGGCGTGCGCTGTCTGCAGGTGTTGCTCGCGGGCGGCGTCGACGTTGCGCTCGTCGTCACGCATGAAGACAGCCCGACCGAAAACATCTGGTTCGGCAGCGTGAAGTCGGTGGCCGAGGAGCATGGCATCGAAGTCGTCACGCCCGCCGACCCGAAGAGCGCCGAGTTGCGCGCGGCCGTTTCGGCAGCGCGCCCGGACTTCATCTTCTCGTTCTACTACCGGCACATGCTGCCCGTGGACCTGCTCGCCCTCGCCGGGCGCGGCGCGTACAACGTGCACGGCTCGCTCCTGCCGAAATACCGCGGCCGCGTGCCCACGAACTGGGCCGTGCTCAACGGCGAAACCGAAACGGGCGCCACGCTGCACGAAATGGGCGCGAAGCCCGACGCGGGCGCGATCGTCGCCCAAACCCCGGTGCCGATCCTGCCCGACGACACCGCCGCGCAGGTCTTCGACAAGGTGACGGTCGCCGCCGAGCAGACGCTCTGGCGCGTGCTGCCCGCGCTGATCGCGGGCGAAGCGCCGCATCTGCCGAACGATCTCACGAAGGGCAGCTATTACGGCGGGCGCAAGCCGGAAGACGGCCGCATCGACTTCGGCGAGAGCGCGCAGCACGTGTACAACCTGATCCGCGCCGTCGCGCCGCCCTATCCGGGCGCGTTCACCGACATCGGCAACGAACGTTTCGTGATTGCCCGCGCGCGTCTCGTGCGCCCCGGCTCGCAAGACGCCGAAAGGGTCCGCACCCTCGCCGGATTGCCCGTGGGCATCCACGTAAGCGATAATGCGCTTTTCGCCGTTTGCGGCGACGCACGCGCCATCGCGATCCACGAACTGCGGCATCAGCATAACGGTCAGGAGACCGTCATTAGCCCCGCCGCGTTCTCCGAACTCATTTCATCTGTCCCCCGTCCATGACCAAAAAAGTTCTGATCCTGGGTGTGAACGGCTTTATCGGCCACCACCTCTCCAAGCGCATCCTCGAAAGCACGAACTGGGAAGTGTTCGGCATGGACATGCAGACGGATCGCCTCGGCGACCTCGTCAAGCATGAGCGGATGCACTTCTTCGAAGGCGACATCACGATCAACAAGGAGTGGGTCGAGTACCACGTCAAGAAGTGCGACGTGATCCTGCCGCTGGTCGCCATCGCGACGCCCGCCACCTACGTGCAGCAGCCGCTGCGCGTGTTCGAGCTCGACTTCGAAGCGAACCTGCCGATCGTGCGTTCGGCCGTGAAGTACCGCAAGCACCTCGTCTTCCCGTCGACATCGGAAGTCTATGGCATGTGCTCGGACGAGCAGTTCGACCCGGATGCGTCCGCCCTGACCTACGGCCCGATCAACAAGCCGCGCTGGATCTACGCGTGCTCGAAGCAGCTGATGGACCGCGTGATCTGGGGCTACGGCATGGAAGGCCTGAATTTCACGCTGTTCCGTCCGTTCAACTGGATCGGCCCGGGCCTCGACTCGATCTACACGCCGAAGGAAGGTTCGTCGCGCGTCGTGACGCAGTTCCTCGGCCACATCGTGCGCGGCGAGAACATCAGCCTCGTGGATGGCGGCGCGCAAAAGCGCGCGTTCACCGACATCGACGACGGCATCGCTGCGCTGATGAAGATCATCGAGAACAAGGACGGCGTCGCCACGGGCAAGATCTACAACATCGGCAACCCGACCAACAACTTCTCGGTGCGCGAACTCGCGCACAAGATGCTCGCGCTCGCCGCCGAATTCCCGGAATACGCGGAAACGGCCAAGAAGGTGCAGCTCGTCGAAACGTCGTCGGGCGCGTACTACGGCGCAGGCTATCAGGACGTGCAGAACCGCGTGCCGAAGATCGACAACACGAAGCAGGAACTCGGCTGGGCGCCGAAGTCGACCTTCGACGAAGCGCTGCGCAAGATCTTCGAAGCATACCGCAGCCATGTCGCCGAAGCGCGTGCGCTCGTCGAGCAACATTAAGCGTTAGAGAAAGGTCATCGCCTCTTGGCCCGCATCGTCCTGAAAATCGACGTCGACACGCTGCGCGGTACCCGCGAAGGCGTGCCGAATCTCGCGCGCATCTTCGACCGCTACAAGGCGCGCGCCACGTTCCTGTTCAGCCTCGGCCCCGATCACACGGGCTGGGCGCTGCGTCGCGTGTTGCGACCTGGCTTTCTCAAGAAGGTCTCGCGCACGTCGGTGGTCGAGCACTACGGCGTGAAGCAGCTGATGTACGGCGTGCTGCTGCCGGGGCCCGACATCGGCGTAGAAGCCGCGGCGGAAATGCGCGCGATTCACGAAGCCGGCTTCGAGTGCGGCATCCATACGTGGGATCACGTGTACTGGCAGGACAACGTGCGCAAGCGCGACGCGCGGTGGACCGCGCGCCAGATGCAGAAGAGCCACGACCGCTTCACGCGGATCTTCGGCACGCCGCCCGTCACGCACGGCGCGGCAGGCTGGCAGATGAACGAAGCCGCCTTCGAGCAGATCGACACGTGGGGCATGCGCTACGCCTCCGACGGGCGCGGTCATTCGCCCTACCGTCCGGTGGTGGCGGGCCGCACGCTGAACCACGTGCAGATGCCCACCACGCTGCCCACGCTCGACGAGGTGCTCGGTGTCGATGGCGTCGATACCGATACGGTCGCGGCGTGGATGCTCAAGCGCACCGAAAACAACCCGCACGATCAGGTCTTCACGCTGCACGCCGAACTCGAAGGCCAGAAGCTCGCACCGGTGTTCGAACAGCTGCTCGCCGGCTGGCGCGCACAAGGCCATACGTTTGCCACGATGGGCGACTACCATGCGACGCTGGACCCGGATTCGCTGCCATCGTACCCTGTCACCTGGGGCGAGATCGCCGGCCGCTCCGGCCAGCTGATCGTGCAGCCCGACTGAATCCGCCGCCTGCGCGCCGCGGGGTGTCTGCCAGGACCCGCGCCCGCGCAACACCGCCCGCCGCGGGCGGCACGCCGTCCCGGCGAAACGGCGCCGTGCGCTGCGGCAAAGCCAGCCAATAACAAAGGGAGAGCCACGTGCCTGACGTGACCATCGCAGTCGACCACCCCGTCCCGGACTTCACCGCCCCTGCTACCGGCGGCGACTTCACGCTGTCGAGCCTGAAGGGCAGCAAGGTGGTGCTGTACTTCTATCCGAAAGACAACACGCCCGGCTGCACGACCGAAGGCCTGCAGTTCCGCGACCTCTATCCGAAGTTCAAAAAGGCCGGCGCGCAGATCGTGGGCGTGTCGCGCGACAGCGTGCGTTCGCACGATAACTTCAAGGCCAAGCTCGAACTGCCGTTTACCTTGGTATCGGATGCCGACGAAGCGCTGTGCACGCTCTTCGACGTCATCAAACTGAAGAAAATGTATGGCAAACAGGTACGAGGGATCGAACGCTCGACCTTCCTCATCGACGCAACTGGCGTGTTGCGCCAGGAGTGGCGCGGCATCAAGGTCCCGGGCCATGTCGATGAAGTGCTGGAGGCTGTACAAGCGCTTTGAGGAGCGTTATATTGGGCTGCAATGAGTGCCTGTCCAACCCTTTTTACGTCGCGTTGCGGCGGTTTCGCAGCCGGTCATGGAATGACCGGAAGGGCGTATCCGAGGCAACGGGACAACACCGAAGTGAAGCCGCTTGCCTCGTCATCCGGGGCGGCGGCTTTTTTGTTTGTTCGATGCTGTTCTCTTCCGCTTTTCTCCCCGTTCGTGCCGGCTTTGCGACCCGGCGCGCGCAAACATCAAGGAGCTGATCGAAAACCAGGCGAACCGGCATTTTCTGACATGAGCGCGCACCTTGCGCAGTAACGGCGGAGGCCTACCCGGCACCCGCACGCACCGCCCGAAAGCGCGCCTTACTGGGTAACCCCGCGACCACTCGACCCGATTTTTTCGAGGGACACCATGCCTTTGCCTACTCCCCCCAGCAAGCTCGGCAACCTGCTGCCGCCCGAAGAATACAAGGCGCGTGCCCGCACGACGCGCAGCACACGCAAGGCCGCGAGCGAGAACGACGCGGCCGACGTTGCAGAATACGGCCCCGGCAGTGTCGCCGAGCCGATGACTCAGGCCGCCAACGCCGCAACCACCTTGCGCACGGTGCCGCTTTCGAGCGCCAGCGCCGAACTGGCCGCGCTCGAACCGGTCGCACCGGCGCCCGCGCGCAACAAGCGCAACCACAGCAAGCAAGTCACGGCAGCGCTGCTGCAGCCTCTCGAGGCCCGCACCGATGCCGACGAGACACCCGTTGCGCGCGGCGGCAAACCCGCCTCGGCAAAAGCCTCCGGCGGCGCCGCTGCGCCCGCCACGCGCGCCGGCGCGAAAAAACGCGTGCATCCCGAAGAGAGCACCGAAGTCCAGAAGCTTTTTGTGCTCGACACCAACGTGCTGATGCACGACCCGACCTGCCTGTTCCGTTTCGAGGAACACGACGTCTATCTGCCGATGATGACGTTGGAAGAACTCGACAACCACAAGAAGGGCATGTCGGAAGTCGCGCGCAACGCGCGCCAGGTGAGCCGCACGCTCGACCAGCTGGTCGCCAATGCGGGCCCGATCTCGGAAGGCATTTCGCTTGGCCGCCTCGGCAGCCGCGAGGCGCTTGGTCGCCTGTACTTCCAGACCACGCTCACGCATATCGATCCGGTCGACGGCCTGCCCCAGGGCAAAGCCGATAACCAGATCCTCGGCGTGGTGCGCGCGCTGCAGCGCGATCGGCCGGACCGCCTCGTCGTGCTGGTGTCGAAAGACATCAACATGCGCATCAAGGCTCATGCGCTCGGCCTGCCTGCGGAAGACTACTTCAACGACCAGGTTCTCGAAGACAAGGACCTGCTCTACTCGGGCGTGCGTGCGCTCCAGCAGGACTTCTGGTCGAAGCACGCCAAGGGCATGGAGTCCTGGCAGGACACCAAGACCGGCACGACGTATTACCGCGTGACGGGTCCCGAGTGCCTCTCGATGCTCGTGAACGAGTTCGTCTATCTCGAGCCGCAGAACGGCGAACCGGCGTTCCACGCGATCGTGCGCGAGCTCAACGGCAAGACGGCGCTCCTGCAAACGCTGCGCGACTACGGCCACCACAAGAACAATGTGTGGGGCATCACGGCGCGCAACCGCGAGCAGAACTTTGCGCTGAACCTGCTGATGAATCCGGAGATCGACTTCGTCACGCTGCTCGGCCAGGCCGGCACGGGCAAGACACTCGTCGCGCTCGCGGCGGGCCTGGCGCAAGTGCTCGACGAGAAGCGCTACAACGAGATCATCGTCACGCGCGCGACCGTGCCGGTCGGCGAGGACATCGGTTTCCTGCCGGGCACCGAAGAAGAAAAGATGCAGCCCTGGATGGGCGCCTTCGACGACAACCTCGAAGTGCTTCAGAAGACCGATGACGCCGCCGGCGAATGGGGGCGCGCCGCGACCCAGGAACTGATCCGCTCGCGCCTGAAGGTCAAGAGCATGAACTTCATGCGCGGCCGCACGTTCGTGGACAAGTATCTGATCATCGACGAGGCGCAGAACCTGACGCCGAAGCAGATGAAGACGCTCGTCACGCGCGCGGGTCCGGGCACGAAGATCGTGTGTCTCGGCAACATCGCGCAGATCGACACGCCGTATCTGACCGAAGGCAGCTCCGGCCTCACCTACGTGGTGGACCGCTTCAAGGGCTGGGCGCACAGCGGCCACGTGACGCTCGCACGCGGCGAACGCTCCCGGCTTGCCGATTACGCGTCCGATATCCTGTAATCCATTCGCTTGGGCGCCGCCTTTCTGGGGCGCCCGTGCAGATGGCGAGGACCGTATCCGGGGAACCGGATACGGTCCTTTTTTTATTGGCCAGGCGTCCCCCAGGCACAACAGTTGGCGCACGAACTTCAAGTAAGTTGTGAAGAATTCTTGCGAAAGCGCTGACGGGCGGGCTACCATCCGCCCATGATCCGTTTTCCCGATGGCGCGAGCGTCGCGCGCGCCACCTCCGCTTCATGCGTCGACTCTGGCTTCCGCTTCTGATCGCAGTCCTGCTTGCCGCGTGCTCCAGTGCGCCGCAAAGGGTATCGCGCAGTGGTTCGTCTGCCGGCGAAAACGCGTGGCGCACCAAGCCTGCGGGCTTCCCCAATTTCGTCGATCACAGTGTGGGCCGCGAGGAAATCTCCATCCAGGCGATGGGCCTCGTCGGCATTCCGTATCGCTGGGGCGGCAATACGCCCGACAGCGGCTTCGATTGCAGCGGTCTCGTCAAATACGTGCTCGCGCGCTCGGCCTCGGTGGACTTGCCCCGCACCACGGCCGACATGAGCATGCGCGGCGAAACGATCGAGCCCGACGAGATTGCCGCCGGCGACCTCGTCTTCTTCAATACGACGGGGCGGCCGCATTCGCACGTCGGGATATATGTCGGCAACCTGCGCTTCGTCAACGCGCCTTCGACCGGCGGCACAGTGCGACTCGACTATCTGACCAACCCATACTGGGCGAAGCGCTTCGACGGGATCCGCCGCATGGCGCCGCCCAAACGCACGCCTTTCGAGACGCCGACCTGGGAAGCGTCTGCGCCGGCTGAACGCGTGCCTGGCGCGAACACCGCGCCACCGGCTGCCGCAATGGCGAGCGTCGCGCCGACTGCGGCGGCGCAGCCCGTGCCGCGAGTCGCGGCCGCGAGCCAGAACCGCGTCGTCGGCGCACCGCAGGCGGCCTATGCGGCAACGCCGGCGACCACGCCGGCCGACGCGTGCGAGCCGCCGCCCGCCGCGCTCGGCGCGGCGCAGACGCAGGCACGCAACGCGGGCGCGCTCGCACCGGCGGCCGCGCCCGCCAACAACGCGCCTGCATACGCTACCAACTCCGCCGCCAGCGCCCCGCGCGACGCCATCGACGCCGCCGCCGACGCCTTCGAGCCCCCTCCGCCCACGGCAAGCGCAGCGGCGCGCCAGGCCGGCCAGGTGGGCTCGACGCCGATCCAGGCGACTTCGCCAGCCGCGGGAGGCGCGCAGATCATGCGCGCCTCGACGGCCGGCCCGGCCTCGCCCTCCCCGACCCAGTCCAGCGACGACCCCATCGCGCGCTTTGCCAACGGCGGCGACTGAAGCGACCCGGCCACGGCGCTGCGCGGCACGTTGCCCCTGGCCGAACGGCCGAGCATGCTTGCAGCGGTTTGCGGCGCCCCGCGCCTCTGCTATCGTTTTGGGACCGTTTTTCATACTTTCGCGCAGCGAGGCGACGATGGATCTTGGACTCAGCAAGAAGGTGGTACTCGTGACGGGCGGCAGCAAGGGCATTGGCCTTGCCTGCGCGCGCGCCTTTGCGCAGGAAGGCGCCCGCGTGGCGATCGTCTCGCGCGACCCCGCCAATCTCGCGCGTGCTCGTGAGCAACTAGCGAGCGAAGGCCTGCACGTGCACCTCACGCGCGCGGACCTGCACGAAGCGCATAGCGCCGCCGACGTGGTCGAAGAAGTCTCCACCGCGGTCGGCCCCATCGATATCCTCATCAACAGCGCGGGCGCGGCACGCCGCTACGACCCGGAAACCCTCGATGCGGACGCGTTCAGGGCCACGATGGAGGCGAAATATTTTCCCTACATCTACCCGCAGCAGGAGGTGCTGCGCCGCATGGTGCAGCGGATCAAGTCGGGCGAGAGCATGGAACCCGGGGCGATCGTCAACATCATCGGCATGGGCGGCAAGTTCGCGAGTGACATCCATATCGCGGGCGGCGCGGCCAACGCGGCGCTGATGCTCGCGACCGTGGGCCTCGCGCATTACCACGCGCGCTATGGCATCCGCATCAACGCGATCAACCCCGGCGCCACGCTCACGGAGCGGCTGCAGGAGGCCGTTCACCTGGAGGCGCAACGCACGGGCGTCGGTGCGCAAGAGGCCTTGGCGAACGGCGAATCGAAGGTGCCGCTCGGGCGCTACGCGAAGCCGGAGGAAATTGCCGATGTCGCGCTCTTCCTCGCGAGCCGCCGCGCGAGCTACGTCACCGGCGCGCTCATTCCGATGGACGGGGCCAGCACGCCACTGATCTGAAGCGCGCGTCAGCGCGCGGGCGTAGCCTCAAAAGCACTGCGGCGCCCGAAGGCGCCGCAGGTTTTACATGAAGCGGTGACCGAGCCACCATGCGGCCGCGGCCAGCGTGGCCGAGGCCGGTATGGTCAGCACCCAGGCCCAGACGATGTTGCCCGCCACGCCCCAGCGCACCGCGCTGAGTTTTTGCGTCGCGCCAACGCCGACAATCGCGCCGGTGATCGTGTGCGTGGTCGAAACGGGAATGCCCATCCACGAAGCCGTGAAGAGCGTGAGCGCCCCGCCCGCCTCCGCGCAGAAACCGCCCACCGGCTTGAGCCTGGTGATCTTCTGCCCCATCGTGCGCACGATGCGCCAGCCGCCGAACAGCGTGCCGAGACCCATCGATAGATAGCAGCCGCCGATCACCCAGATGGGCGGCGCGTCCGAGCCGATCGCCGAGTAGCCCGTTGCGATCAGCAGCATCCAGATGATGCCGATGGTCTTCTGCGCGTCGTTGCCGCCGTGGCCGAGACTATAGAGGCTCGCGGAGAGCAGTTGCAGGCGCCTGAAGCGCCGGTCGACCTTGCTGGGCGGCGTGCGGAAGTACAGCCACGACACCGTGAGCATGAAGAACGAACCCAGCACGAAACCGAGCAGCGGCGAGATGAAGATGAACGCCACGGTCTTCATGAGGCCGTCGAAGTTGAGGGAGGCCCAGCCCGACTTCGCGAGCGCCGCCCCCACGAGACCGCCGATCAGCGCGTGCGACGAACTCGACGGAATGCCGTAGTACCAGGTGAGCACGTTCCAGCCGATCGCGCCCATCAGCGCGCCGAACACCACGTAGTGGTCGACGATATCGGGATCGATGGTGCCCTTGCCTACCGTCTGCGCCACCTTCAGGTGGAACACGAAATAGGCGATCACGTTGAACATGGCAGCAAAAGCCACCGCCTGCTGCGGCTTCAGAACGCCCGTTGACACGACCGTGGCGATGGAATTCGCCGCGTCGTGAAAGCCGTTCATGAAGTCGAAGACGAGAGCGATGGCGACCAGCGTCGCGACCGCCCAGAGAGCGAGTTGTATCGATTGCATCGCAGTGTGCTCAGGCGTTCTCTAGCACGATGCCTTCGATGATGTTCGCGACATCCTCGCACTTGTCCGTGATCGCTTCGAGCAGTTCGTAGATCGCCTTCAGCTTGATCAGGTTCTTGACGTCGTCTTCCTCGCGGAAGAGCTTCGAAATGGCCCCGCGCAGCAAGCGGTCGGCGTCGGACTCCAGACGGTCGATGTCTTCGCAGGCCTGCAGGATCTCGCGCGCCTGCTTCATATCGGAGAGCAGGCCCACCGCCAGCTGCACGCGCTCGGCCGTGGCCGTCACCACGTGCGCCAGCTGGCTCGCCTCGGCGGTCACGGCTTGCACGTCGTAGAGCGAGATGGCCGTGGCGACGTCTTCCATCAGGTCGAGGCAGTCGTCCATCGTGGTGATCAGCTTGTGGATCTCGTCGCGGTCGAGCGGTGTGATGAAGGTCTTGTGCAGAAGGTCGATCGCCTCGTGCGTGAGCTTGTCGGCGGCCTTTTCGGAGGCCTGCACATTCTGCTTGTGAACCTCGGCGTCAGCGAGGTTATCGATCAGGAGTTCGAGTTCGCGGCTCGCGGAAACGATGCATTTCGCATGCGCATTGAAAATCTCGAAGAACTTGCCCTCGGTGGGCATGAATCGACCGAACATTGGTATCCCGGAAATTGGTCTCGGATTGCCGTCACGAAGCGGTGACTTCGCGGTCACTTCGCGGCAATCGGGCGGCAAAATAAGTGACAGAGATGACTGTCATAAAACGGCAACATTGTATCGTCAGGCGAGAGCTGCCGCATGGATCGGCAGTCGCCAACGCGGCATTTGCGCCACTTTGGCGCAAGCCGCGCAACGCTTTGCGTTATTCGCCGTAGAAGGTCTGCGCTCCGGCAAAATTATCGAACTTCGTGTATTGACCGTGGAACGTGAGGCGAACGGGTCCGATCGGACCGTTACGCTGCTTGCCGATGATGATTTCGGCCGTGCCCTTGTCGGGGCTGTCGGGGTTGTAGACTTCGTCGCGATAAATGAACAGGATGACGTCCGCGTCCTGTTCGATTGCGCCCGATTCGCGCAGGTCCGACATCACCGGCCGCTTGTTCGGACGCTGCTCCAGACCGCGGTTCAACTGCGAGAGCGCGATCACAGGGACATCCAGTTCCTTCGCCAGGCTCTTGAGCGAGCGCGAAATTTCCGAAATTTCGGTCGCACGGTTCTCGCCCGTGCCCGAGCCGCTCATCAGCTGCAGGTAGTCGATGATGATGAGCCCGAGCTTGCCGCACTGGCGCGACAGACGCCGCGCGCGCGAGCGCAATTCCATCGGATTCAGGCCGCCGGTTTCGTCGATGAAGATCTGCGCCTCGCTCATTTTCTGCACGGCGTGCGTGAGCTTCGGCCAATCCTCATCGGTCAGACGGCCCGTACGCATGCGGTGCTGATCCAGACGGCCCACCGACCCGAGCATACGCATGATGAGCTGCGTGCCCGGCATTTCCATTGAGAACACGGCCACCGGCAGACCATACTCGACGGCCACGTACTCGCCGATGTTCATCGAGAACGCGGTCTTACCCATCGAGGGGCGCCCTGCCACGATGATCAGCTCGCCGCCGTGCATGCCCGACGTCATGCGGTCGAGGTCCATGAAGCCCGTAGGCGTGCCCGTCACGTCGCTCGGGTTGGCCGTGTGATAGAGCGTGTCGATGCGCTCCACGACCTGCGTGAGCAGCGGCCCGATCTCGAGGAAGCCCTGGGTGCCGCGCGCGCCGTCTTCGGCGATCGAGAACACCTTCGACTCGGCCTCGTCGAGCAGCTGGCGCACTTCCTTGCCCTGCGGGTTGAAGGCGTCGGCGGAAATTTCGTCGGCGACGGAAACGAGGCGGCGCAGCACCGCGCGGTCACGCACGATTTCCGCGTAGCGGCGAATATTCGCGGCGCTCGGCGTGTTCTGCGCGAGCGCGTTCAGGTACGCGAGGCCACCCACGTCATCCGCTTTGCCCGAGGTGCCGAGCGCCTCGTACACCGTCACCACGTCGGCCGGGCGCGTGGCGGCGATCAGCCGGCCAATGTGCTCGAAGATGATGCGGTGATCGTAGCGATAGAAGTCGCTTTGCGAGAGGAAGTCGGCAATCCGGTCCCATGCGCCGTTATCCAGCAGCAGGCCGCCGAGCACCGATTGCTCGGCTTCGATCGAATGCGGCGGGACTTTCAGCGAGTCGAGTTGGGGATCTTTCGGAGCGTTCATGGAGGGCAATTATCGGACAAGGGGGTGCCTCGAACAAGCTTGAAAACTTGCAATGCGCGGAGCGTCCAGGCAGCGCACAACAAAAAAGGCAGAAGCCCTGCGGCTCCTGCCCTTCCTGAATCTTGCGTCAAACCGCGCGGCCCGTGAGGGCCGCACGTGGGTACTTAGGCGTGCTCGCCCAGCACCGACACCGTGACGTCGACGAGGACGTCGGTGTGCAGTGCAACCTGCACCGGGTGGTCGCCCACCATCTTCAGCGGGCCTTCCGGCAGACGCACTTGCGCCTTTTCCACTGCGAAGCCTTGCTTCGTGAGCGCAACGGCGATGTCCGCGTTCGTGACCGAACCGAACAGGCGGCCGTCCACGCCGGCCTTCTGGCCGATCTGGACGGTCAGGCCGTTCAGCTTTTCGCCTTCGGCTTGAGCGGCTGCCAGCTTTTCAGCGGCGACCTTTTCGAGTTCTGCGCGGCGGACTTCGAATTCAGCGATTGCGTCCTTCGTAGCACGGCGTGCCTTCTTGTTCGGGATCAGGAAGTTACGTGCGTAACCGTCCTTCACCTTGACGATGTCGCCGAGGTTACCCAGGTTGACGACTTTTTCCAGAAGAATGATCTGCATTCTATTGCTCCTTATCGCGTCGTCTTATTAGGCCTTGTGCTGGTCGGTGTACGGCATCAGCGCGAGGAAACGCGCGCGCTTGATAGCCGTGTCCAGCTGACGCTGATAGTGGGCCTTCGTACCCGTCAGACGAGCCGGCGTGATCTTGCCGTTTTCGCCGATGAAGTCCTTCAGCGTGTCGAGGTCCTTGTAGTCGATTTGTTCGACGTTTGCAGCCGTGAAGCGGCAGAACTTCTTGCGCTTGAAGAGCGGGTTTTGTTGCTGACGACGCTTGTCGAATTTCTTACCAGTCGGGCGGGGCATGATTAGTCCTTTCCTGTGCCTTGCATTTCGGTGATGTGAAACACCAGGGTTCGCGCATTGCGGTGCTTTTTCGCCAGAAAACCGGTGAAGAGCGCTTCCACGCCCATCTCACAGCTTTCTACGAGACCGCAGGCCTTGCCGGCCGCGACCGCGGGCATCGTGAGTTCGACGAAGCGGGGAATGCCGGCTTCGACGACCTCCGTGCGATGCTGCAACGTGACGCTTGCGATCGGAACGCCGGCGGGGGTATACCGCACCGGTTCGCGTTCGACGACGCTAGCGGTAAGTTGAAGCCTGTTCACGCGGGGTTGGCTATGACTTTGCTTGAATCCTGATGGCTTACGTACTTAAGCCTGCGCTTCGGTCGGCTGGGCAGCCGCCTTCTTGGCTTCTTCGCGCTGCACTTCCTTCATCATCGGCGACGGGCCGGTTTCGGCCTTCTTCATCTTGACGATGAGGTGACGCAGAACAGCGTCGTTGAACTTGAACGCGTGTTCCAGTTCGTCGAGCGTGGCCTGGTCGCATTCGATGTTCATGCAGACGTAGTGAGCCTTCGCGAGTTTCTCGATCATGTAGGCCAGTTGACGACGGCCCCAGTCTTCGATGCGGTGGATCTGGCCACCGTGCGAGGTGATCGTGCTCTTGTAGCGCTCGATCATGGCGGGCACCTGCTCGCTCTGATCGGGGTGCACGATGAAGACGATTTCGTAATGACGCATGTATCACTCCTTGTGGATTTAAGCCACCCGGGCGTCGGAACCGGTGCGGCAAGTGAGAAGCCGAAGATTGTAGCGCGGATGGGCTACGCACGCAAGACAGATCGTGCGTTCGGGCGATGATTCGGGCGTGTTTTCAATGACTTGCGCGGCGAGGAGCGCCATGAAGGCGCCCCTGTGCGGCCGTGTGAGGCGACAGCCTAGCTGCCGGCCGCCTCGCTCGCGCCGCCCGCGAGACGGGCGTCGAGCGCCGCGCGCAGGCCGTCGAGCGCGTCCGCACCGGCGTCCGACACCGCCCACAATGTCATGCCCGCCGCCCGCCAGCGCAGGAGTGCGTAGCCTTCGCTCGAACTCTGCGGCACGGCGCCCGAGACGGCCGGCCCGTTCGCGCCTGGCGGGAACACATAGACATCGATCACGTGCTTGCCATGGTGATAGACGAGCACGGCGACGCGTTCGCGCCCCACATAATCGAGGCGCCCTCCCGCGAGCGCGAAGCCCTGCTGCGCCAGATCGAAGACAGGCGGCGCGTAGTCGATCCGGCCATTGAACCACGGCTTCACGGTATGGCGGTCGGTCGAGATCACGTCGATATCGCGGCCCGAAATCTGGGCCCGCACGTGGCTGGACACGAGATCGTCGACGAAGGCCATCTCAGCGGCCGGGCGGCGCAGTTGCAGCGTGGCAATCACTGCCAGCGCGCAAAGAACCAACACCGCGCAGCCGAACCACGCGAGCGTGGCCGCGCGCGGCCCCGCGTTGACGGACGCAGCGCCCCAGCCACGACCGCCCGCCTCGCCTCGCGCCCCGCCGCCGCTGCCCGGCCACCAGTTGCGCAGCCAGGCGCGCCAGCCGCCCGAAGCGCGCGCGGGGGTTGGCGAAGGCACTGCTTTCGCCGGCGGTACGTCCGTCGCCGGCAATGCCGCGACGATACGTGCAGCCAGCCCAGCCGGCGCACGGTGGTATGGCGCGGATCGGATCATTCGAGAGATGGCCTGCGCGTCGTCGGCGACACGCCGGCATGGCTCGCAGCCTGCGAGATGCTCGCGCACACGCCATTCGTCGGCGGCGGACAGTTCGCGGTCGACGCTCGCGTCGACCAGCGGGCGCGCTTCGTTACAGTTCATCGGGCGCCTCCGTCGTTCGGCCTTCGGTTTGAGAGCGAGTGCGCAACGGCGCTCCGCCGTCGGCGGCCGGCTCCTCGCGGAACCGACCGCCGTTCCCCCGGCCGGATGGTCTCCTGGCTTGACTGCTTCCCCCGACTCCTGCCCTGTCGTCCGCGCAGCCGGGGGCGCGGACAACCGAATCGTTTGCAGTCTCACCGACTGCACTGCCTGCCGCTGACCTGTTTCGCTCGCCGCCGTGGTACGCCGCCAGCAGCGTCGCCAACCGTCTGCGGCCACGCGCGAGCCGCGACATCACGGTGCCGAGCGGCAGATCGGCGATCGCCGCGATCTCGCGATAACCCAGCTCCTCCAGCTCGCGCAGCACCAGTACTTCCCGATACTCCACCGGCAGGCGCCTGAGCGCATCCTGCACATAACGGGTGTCTTCGGCGCGGATCGCGAGCGTCTCGGGATCGACGCCGCCCGTTTCCCAGCCTTCGAGCGGCGCGTCGTCGCGCAACTCGTCGAACGGCGCCACCTCTTCCGCGCCCGCGCGCCGCCGCCATTCGTCGTACCAGACGCGCCGCACGATCGCGAGCAGCCAGGGGCGGGCCTCGTCGCCGCGAAACGCGTCGAAGAAGCGGAACGCCCGTAGAAACGCCTCCTGGACGATATCTTCCGCGTCGCCCGGGTTACGCGAGAGCCCGCGCGCGAGGTTGTAGGCCGCATCGAGATGCGGCAGCGCCAGCGCCTGAAAGCGGCGGCTGCGTGCGGCCTCATCCTGCTCGTACGCGGTTTCTCCCACGTCGTCCCCTCGCGTCTTCGTTTGGCTTACGCGACCGTGGCCGCATACAGGCACTACCGAAGCTCGGGCCAGTTTATTCCCGCTCCGTGTGCACGAAAACGAAAAATAAATGCGAAATGCGCGACTACGCGCCGGCCCAGTACCCCGGCCGCGCGTAGACCTCCTTGAGGTAGTCGATGAAGTAGCGCACGCGCGCCGGCACGTAGCGCTGCTGCGGATACACCGCGAGGATGTCGTAATCGGGCAGCGCGTATTCGTCGAGCACCGTTTCGAGTTCGCCGCGCGCGAGCTGGGCGTCGATCTCCCAGGTCGAACGCCAGCCGAGGCCGAGGCTCTCGGTCACCCAGCGATGCAGCAGCTCGCCGTCGTTGCAGTCGAGCGTGCCGCCCACGCGCACGGTGACGAGCTTGCCGCCGCGGCTGAAGTACCAGCCGCGGTTCTGGCCGCCCTGCAGGTTGAACGCGAGGCAATTGTGGTTTGGCAGGTCTTCGAGCGTTTTCGGCCGCCCGTGCCTGCGGAAATATTCGGGCGTGCCGCACACGACGCGCCGGTTGGTGGCGAGCTTCACGGCGACGAAGTTCGGGTCCACCGCGCCGCCGATGCGGATCGACAGGTCGTAGCCCTCGCGCACCAGATCGACCACGCGGTCGGTGAGGTTGAACGACACCTGCAGTTCGGGCTTGTCGGCGAGGAACTCGGGCGCGAGCGGCGCGACGTGCTTGCGCCCGAACGCCGCCGGCGCCGAGACGATCAGATGGCCACTCACCACCTGGCGCCCGGCGGATAGTTCGTTTTCGGCCTGATCCCAGTCGGCGAGCAGGCCGCGGCAGCGTTCGAGAAAGGCCGCGCCCTCCTCGCTCACCACGAGCCGCCGCGTGGAACGGTAGATGAGCTTCACGCCGAGGCGCTTTTCCAGCGCGTCGATACGACGCCCGAGGATCACCGGCGAAACGCCTTCCTCGAGCGCCGCCGCCGCGAGGCTGCCCGCGTCCGCGACGCGCACGAAGGTCTCGATCTGCTTGAAGCGGTCCATTGCGTGTCTCCCCCGTCGGGTTGCGAGCCGGAAAGCCCCCTCCCGCCGGCATTCCATACTTTTTGTTTCGGAATAAACGACCTGGACTGATCTTATCAAACCTTTCCTGCGCCCCTAAAGTGGGCCTCAACGCATCGCCATTCCTCGCATACGAGACATTCAGGAGACAATCATGGCCAAAATGAGAGCCGTCGACGCCGCCGTTCTGGTGCTCGAAAAAGAAGGCATCGACACCGCTTTCGGCGTGCCGGGCGCCGCCATCAATCCGTTCTATTCGGCGATGAAAAGGGCCGGCGGCATCACGCACGTGCTGGCGCGCCACGTCGAAGGCGCCTCGCACATGGCCGAAGGCTACACGCGCGCCACGCCGGGCAACATCGGCGTGTGTATCGGCACCTCGGGTCCCGCGGGCACCGACATGATCACGGGCCTCTACTCGGCCCAGGCCGATTCGATTCCGATCCTCGCGATCACGGGCCAGGCGCCCCGCGCGCGCCTCTACAAGGAAGACTTCCAGGCCGTCGACATCGAGTCGATCGCCAAGCCCGTCACCAAGTGGGCCGTCACCGTGCGCGAGCCGGCGCTCGTGCCGCGCGTGTTCCAGCAGGCGTTCCATCTGATGCGCTCGGGCCGTCCGGGTCCGGTGCTGGTCGATCTGCCGATCGACGTGCAGCTCGCCGAAATCGAATTCGACATCGACACGTACGAGCCGCTGCCGGTCTACAAGCCGCGCGCGACGCGCAAGCAGATCGAAGCCGCACTCGAACTGCTCAACGCGAGCGACAAGCCGCTGATCGTCTCGGGCGGCGGCGTGCTCAACGCGGCAGCCGAAGACCTGCTCGTGCAGTTCGCCGAAACCGTGGGCGTGCCCGTGATCCCGACGCTCATGTCGTGGGGCGCGATTGCCGACGACCATCCGCTCATGGCCGGCATGGTCGGCCTGCAGACCTCGCAACGCTACGGCAACGCCACGATGCTCGCCTCAGACTTCGTGCTCGGCATCGGCAACCGCTGGGCGAACCGCCATACGGGCAGCGTCGAGGTGTACACGAAGGGTCGCAAGTTCGTGCACGTCGATATCGAACCGACGCAGATCGGCCGCGTGTTCGGCCCGGATCTCGGCATTGTCTCGGACGCGAAGGCCGCACTCGAACTGTTCGTCGAAATCGCCAGGGAATGGAAGGCCGCGGGCAAGCTGAAGGATCGCAGCGCGTGGGTGGCCGACTGCCAGGAGCGCAAGCGCACGATGCTTCGCAAGACGCACTTCGAGAACACGCCGATCAAGCCGCAACGCGTGTACGAAGAGATGAACAAGGCGTTTGGCCGCGACACCTGCTACGTGAGCACCATCGGCCTTTCGCAGATCGCCGGCGCGCAGTTCCTGCACGTGTACAAGGCGCGCAACTGGATCAACTGCGGCCAGGCGGGCCCGCTCGGCTGGACGATTCCCGCGGCGCTCGGTGTGCGCGCAGCCGATCCGACGCGTCCCATCGTGGCGCTCTCGGGCGACTACGACTTCCAGTTCATGGTCGAAGAGCTGGCCGTGGGCGCGCAGTTCAAGCTGCCGTACGTGCACGTCGTCGTGAATAACTCGTATCTCGGCCTGATCCGCCAGGCGCAGCGCGCGTTCGACATGGACTTCTGCGTGCAGCTCGCGTTCGAGAACATCAACGCGCCTGAAGTGAACGGCTATGGCGTCGATCACGTGACGGTCGCCGAAGGCCTCGGCTGCAAGGCGCTGCGCGTGTTCAAGCCCGAAGAGATCGCCCCGGCGCTTAAAGAGGCCCAGGCGCTCGCCGCCGAGCACAGCGTGCCGGTCGTCGTCGAAGTGATACTCGAGCGTGTGACCAACATCTCGATGGGCACCGAGATCGACGCCATCAACGAGTTCGAGGAACTGGCCGAAAAACCCGAGCACGCGCCGACTGCCATCAGCGCGATCAATGCCCTCGACTGAGCGCACTCGAGCCCGCATCAACGCAGCACGAGCAGCGCGCCCGGCATCGGCGCGCTGCCTGAATGATTGACTGCGTGACCTTCCGCCTGACTTCTTTCATTGACCGACCAGCGAGACCCAGCACCATGCCAAAATTCGCCGCGAACCTCACCATGCTGTTCAACGAAGTGCCCTTCCTCGACCGCTTCGCAGCGGCCGCACAAGCGGGCTTCGACGCCGTGGAGTTCCTGTTCCCGTATCCGTACAACGCCGCCGAACTGGCTGAGCGCCTCGAGGTCAACGGGCTGAAGCTCGTCCTCCACAACCTGCCCGCCGGCAACTGGGAAGCGGGCGAGCGCGGCATTGCCTGCCTGCCCGAGCGCCGCGGCGAATTCCAGGAAGGCGTGGGCCGCGCGATCGACTATGCGAAGGCGCTGAAGGTGCCGCAACTGAACTGCCTCGTCGGCATTCCGACGGCAGGCGTCGATCGCGACACGGCGCTCGCCACGATCGTCGAGAACCTGCGCTACGCCGCGGGTGAATTGAAACGCGAAGGCATCCGCCTGCTGGTCGAGCCGTGCAATTCGTACGACATTCCCGGCTTCGCGCTGAACCGCTCCGGCGAAGCGCTCGACGTGATCGAAAAGACCGGCTCGGACAACCTGTTCCTGCAGTACGACATCTATCACATGCAGCGTATGGAAGGCGAACTCGCCGCGACGATCAAGAAGCACTTCGCGAAAATCGCCCACGTCCAGCTCGCCGACAATCCTGGCCGCAATGAACCCGGCACGGGCGAAATCAACTACCCGTTCCTGTTCGATCTGCTCGACTCGCTCGGCTACGAAGGCCACATCGGCTGCGAGTACAAGCCGCGCACGACGACCGTCGAAGGCCTCGGCTGGCTGCGCAGCGCGAAGCAGCGCACCGCCGAACTCGCCTGAGCCCGCAATCGGACGCAACGACGCACATTCACGCATTCGCTTAAACGGAGACACAAGATGGCAAAGATTGGCTTTATCGGACTCGGCATCATGGGCGCGCACATGGCGCGTAATCTCATCAAGGGCGGCCACACGCTCGCCGTGAACGGCAAGTATCCGGTGCCCGACGACCTGCGCACGCAAACCGAAGTCGTCGCCGATTCGACGGCTGTCGCGAAGGTATCGGACATCGTCATCGTGATGGTGCCGGACACGCCTGATGTCGCCAACGTCCTGTTCGCCGACGACGGCGTCGCCAAGGGTCTCTCGGCCGGCAAGCTCGTGATCGACATGAGCTCGATCTCGCCGCTCGAAACGCAACAGTTCGCCAAACAGATCAACGCACTCAGCTGCGACTATCTCGACGCGCCGGTCTCGGGCGGTGAAGTCGGCGCACGCGAAGCCACGCTCACGATCATGGTGGGCGGCCCGCAGAAGTCGTTCGATCTTGCCAAGCCGCTGTTCGAATTGATGGGCAAGAATATTTCGCTCATCGGCGACAACGGCGCGGGCCAGACCTGCAAGGTGGCGAACCAGATCATCGTCGCGCTGAACATCGAGGCCGTGGCCGAAGCGCTGCTGTTCGCAGCACGTTCGGGTGCGGACCCCGAGCGCGTGCGCAAGGCCCTCATGGGCGGCTTCGCTTCGTCGCGCATTCTCGAAGTGCACGGCGAGCGCATGACCAGGCGCACGTTCAATCCGGGCTTCCGCATCGAACTGCACCAGAAGGACCTGAATCTCGCGATCGACGGCGCGCGCAAGCTGGGCATCGCGCTGCCGCATACCGCGAGCGCGCAGCAGCTCTTCAGCGTGTGCGCCGCGAACGGCGGCAAGGCATGGGACCACTCGGCCATGATCCGCGCGCTCGAGATCATGGCGAACTTCGAGATCGCCGAGCCGCAAGCGCAGGTGAAGGTGGCTTGATTTTCAGCGGTAGCAGGTAGCAGCACGGCGGTTCGCGCGACGCAACGGGCGGACCGCCTGTAGAACCGGATCACGCATACCGGCTGGTGCGCAGGCATTCGAGCGTGTGCATCAGCCTCCCGTGGGGCGCTTCGCGGCGGCGGCAACCGTCGCGAGGCAAATCGGTGCCGCTCTGGGCTGAGGGCGGCCAGTGGGGTCCGAAAGCGGCGCCCGGTGACGGCGGGGAAGCCTTGGTCGGTCAGACGTCGTCATCGGGTGTCCGCGTGTCGGATGCCCGTTTTTCTTTGCCTTCTCTCTTCTTTCCCCGGTTTCACACTCTTTGACGCTGCCCCGATGGACGCGTTCGCGACCACGTTTCTAGAATCGTGCTTTCATCGGGCTGTCATGCCGACGGGTCAATGTGGACCCGACGCGTGACCACCCAGTCATTTCCAGCACGTGAGGAGTGTGATCGATGGGCATTATCAATTTCATCAAGGAAGCAGGCGAAAAACTCTTCGGCACGGCTGCCGCGCCGGCCGCCGCCGCGGAACCCGCTGCCGCACCGGCAGACCCCGCCGCGAATCTCGCCGAGCTGAACCAGAAGGCCGGCGACGCGATCGCGGCCTATATCCGCTCGCAGGGCCTCGACGCCGACAACCTCGGCGTGACCTACGACGGCGTCTCGCACACGGTGACGGTCACCGGCAACGCCGCCGACCAGCCCACCAAGGAGAAGATCCTCGTCGCGGCCGGCAACGTGCAGAACGTCGACAAGGTCGACGACCAGATGACCGTGACCAACCCCGCGCCCGAAGCGCAGCACCACACGGTCGTTGCCGGCGACAACCTCTGGAAGATCGCCGAAAAGTACTATGGCAGCGGCGCGAAGAACGACGCGATCTTCGAGGCGAACACGCCGATGCTCAAGAGCCCGGACAAGATCTATCCGGGTCAGGTGCTCGTGATTCCGCCGCTGCAGTAAGTGCGGCGACACACGAACAGGGCCAGAAACGAAACGGGCCTGGCGGAGCGATCCGCCAGGCCCGTTTTACTTTGTACGCGGCCAGGCTCAGTACGTGTCGAACACGCCCTGCAGCCCCGCCTTGTCGGTCGTGCCAGCCGCCAGCGCGAGCAGCAGCAGCACACGCGCCTTGTACGGGCTAAGCGTGCCCGAAGACACGAAGCCGAGCGTATCGTCCTTGGCCGCGCCGTTGTGCATCACGTGGCCCGAGCCGACGCGCGAGGCGCGCACGACGGCCACGCCCTTGGCGGCCGCTTCGGCCAGCGACTGCTGCAACGCGCCGTGAATCGAGCCGTTGCCCGTGCCGGCCACGACGAACCCATCCACACCGGCGGCAAAGAGTGCTTCGACCGCCGCGCGCGACACGCCCGCGTAGCTCGTCACGATCTCGACCTGCGGCCATTGGACCGGTGCCGTGAACGGCGCATCGACCGTATGCGGGCGCAGCGCGCGGCGCTGGAATTCCACGCGCCCATCCTGCACCCAGCCCAGCGCGCCGATTTCCGGCGACTGGAATGCATCCACCGCATAGGTGCTGATCTTCGCGACGTCGCGTGCGCAATGAATGCGGTTATTGAACGCCACCAGCACGCCCTGTCCCGCCGCCGCCTCGCTCGCCGCGAGCGTGACGGCATTGAGCAGATTGAGCGGGCCGTCGGCGGAAAGCGCCGTGGCGGGCCGCATGGCGGCCGTCAAGATACATGGCTTCGCGCTCTTCACCGTGAGATGCAGCAGGTACGCGGTTTCTTCGAGCGTATCCGTGCCGTGCGTGATCACCACGCCGTCGATCTCGTCGCTGGCCAGCAGTTCGTTCACGCGCTGCGCGAGCGTAGTCCACAGCTCAAGCGACATGTCCTTGCTGTCGATGCTCGCGACCTGCTCGGCATGGATCTGGGCGATGGCGTCGAGGCCCGGCACGGCTGCGAGCAGCTGCGCGACGCCGATCACGCCGGCCTGGTAGCCCGCGGTGTTCGCGGCGTCCGCGGCGGAGCCCGCAATCGTGCCGCCCGTGGCGAGCACGGCAATGCGCGGCAGCCTGGGCGCCGCCGCTGAGGAGGAAGTGGAAGTATTCATGGCGGCGATTTTAAGCGATCCGCCGCCCGCCGAGAAAGTCAGCGCGCTTTTCAGGTTGCCTCGCGCAGCTGGCTCGCGATCTGCTGCTCGGTGAGCTGCGGCGCGAACATTTCGATGAGCCGGTACGCGTACTGGCGCAGGAATGCGCCCTTGCGCAGGCCCACTCGCGTCGTGCTCGCATCGAAGAGATGCTCCGTGTCGAGCGCGACGAGTTCGCTGTCGCGCTTCGGGTCGTAGGCCATCGCCGCGACGATGCCCACGCCCATGCCGAGTTCGACGTAGGTCTTGATCACGTCCGCGTCGATGGCGGTCAGCACCACGTCGGGCACCACGCTCGCTTTCGCGAACGCCTGGTCGATGTGCGAGCGGCCCGTGAAGTCCTGGTCGTAGGTGATGACCGGATACTCGGCCACGTCTTCGAGCGTGAGATTTTCGCGGCCCACGAGCGGATGCGACTTCGGCACGACCACCACGTGATGCCACGAGTAGCACGGGAACGTGACGATGTCCGGGAAGCGGTCGAGCGCCTCGGTCGAGATGCCGATGTCGGCCTCGCCGTTGATGATCATCTGCGCGATCTGCTGCGGATTGCCCTGACGCAACGCGAGATGGACTTTCGGAAACACTTCGCGGAACCGGTGCACGACCTTAGGCAGCGCGTAACGCGCCTGCGTGTGCGTCGTCGCGACCACGAGGTGGCCGCTGTCCTGGTCCGCGAACTGGCGCGCCACGCGGCGCAGGTTCTCGGCGTCGAGCAGCATGCGCTCGATCAGCTGATGCACGGCCTTGCCGGGCTCCGTGAGGCCGGTCAGGCGCTTGCCGCGGCGAATGAAAATGTCCACGCCGAGCTCGTCTTCGAGATCCTTGATCTGCTTGGAAACGCCTGATTGCGACGTATACAGCACGTTCGCCACTTCGGTCAGGTTCATGTTCTGCCGTACGGCTTCGCGCACGAAACGCAACTGCTGAAAATTCATGGTCTTCTCTCCGGGACTGCTGACCGATTATTCGTTTTTGTCGATGTGAGCACTGTAACGCTTGCTGCGCCGCTTTTTACAGCGCTCATTGCGCCGGAAATACGCGAAGCCCGCGCGGCACGGCCGTCACGCCCTCGCCGACCGAAAGGCCCAGCGCACGCCACGACTCGCGGTCGAGCTCGGCTTCGAGCGCGCCGCCCGTGCGGCTTTCCAGCTCCACGCGCACCGAGCCGCCCAGCGTCACCACGCGACGCACGTCGACGACGATGCCGTCGCGATGATCGCTCGCCTGGCGGTGCAGCACGAGGTCGTGCGGCCGCACGTAGGCGAGCGCGGGCCCTTCGAAGCTCGCGTGCACGGAGATCGGCTGCGCCGCGCCCTCGGCGACGAAACCGCGTGCATCGACGCTGCCGCGCAGCCGGTTCGCGGCGCCCAGGAATTCGTAGACGAAGGCCGTCTGCGGATGATCATAGACGTCCTGCGGGCTGCCGACCTGCTCCACGTGCCCATGATTCATCACGACGATGCGATCGGCCACCTCGAGCGCTTCCTCCTGGTCGTGCGTGACGAAGATCGTCGAGATATGCAGGTCGTCGTGCAGGCGGCGCAGCCACGAGCGCAACTCCTTGCGAACCTTGGCGTCGAGCGCGCCGAACGGTTCGTCGAGCAGCAGCACCTTCGGCTCGACGGCGAGCGCGCGCGCAAGCGCGATGCGCTGACGCTGGCCGCCCGACAGCTCGGACGGATAGCGCTGCGCGAGCCAGTCGAGCTGCACGAGCTTGAGCAGTTCATGCACCTTCTCGCGAATCACGGCCTCCGAGGGCCGCTCGCCGCGCGGCTTCACGCGCAGGCCGAACGCCACGTTCTCGAACACCGTCATGTGGCGGAACAGTGCGTAATGCTGGAACACGAAGCCCACCTGGCGCTCGCGCGCGCCCACCTCGCCCACGTCCTGGCCTTGCAGCACGACCTGGCCCGCGTCGGCGTATTCGAGGCCCGCAATGACGCGCAGGAGCGTGGTCTTGCCACAACCGGAAGGTCCGAGCAGCGCAACCAGCTCGCCCGGCGGAAAGTCGAGCGAGACGTTGTCGAGGGCGGTGAAGTCGCCGAAGCGCTTGTGCAGATTGCTGACGGTGATGCCCATGTTTACTGCTCCCCTACTTGAATCGGTTGGCGCACGGCGCGAGGCGCTGCGTGTTGTGAAACATGTTGCACGGCCACGGGTTGCGGGCCGGCGTAGGCGGGAATCTCGTCCGCGCCGCGCAGTTCCGCCGAAAGGCGGCGCTCCGCGAGCAGCTTCAGGCCGAGCGTGACGAGCGCGAGCAACGCGAGCAGCGATGCCACGGCGAACGCCGCCGCGAAGTTGTACTCGTTGTAAAGAATCTCGACGTGCAGCGGCATCGTGTCGGTCTGGCCGCGAATATGACCCGACACCACCGACACCGCGCCGAACTCGCCCATGGCGCGCGCGTTGCAGAGAATCACGCCGTACAGCAGACCCCAGCGGATATTGGGCAGCGTCACGCGGCGGAACATCTGCCAGCCCGAGGCGCCCAGCACGTGGGCGGCCTCTTCTTCGTCGTTGCCCTGCGCCTGCATCAGCGGAATCAGCTCGCGCGCGACGAACGGGAACGTCACGAAGATGGTGGCGAGCACGATACCCGGCACCGCGAAGATGATCTGCACGTTGCGGTCTTCGAGCCACGGCCCGAGCCAGCCCTGCGCGCCGAACAGCAGCACGTAGATGAGACCTGAAATCACGGGCGAAACTGAAAACGGCAGGTCGATCAGCGTGGTGAGCAGCGCCTTGCCGCGAAACTCGAACTTCGCGATCGCCCACGACGCCGCGAGGCCGAAGCCCAGATTCAACGGCACCGCGATCGCCGCGGTGATGAGCGTGAGCTTGATCGCGGAGAGCGCGTCGGGATCGACGAGCGACGTGAAGTAGAAGCCGATACCCTTCGACAGCGCCTGCCAGAACACCGCGACGAGCGGCACCACGAGAAACAGCGCGAGAAACGCGAGCGCAATGCCGGTCAGCAGCCAGCGCACCCACGGTGATTCGGTGACCGGGTCCGGCCGGCGCGTGCTTCGTTGTTGCGGCAGCGTGCTCATTGCGCACCTCCCGCGACGGTTGCGCCCACCACGGCACTCGGCGCGCTGCCGGCCGTTACACCCCGGCTCGTGCGGCGCTGCAAATACCACTGCAGCGAATTGATGAGCAGCAGCATGACAAACGAGACGCAGAGCATCATCACGGCAAGCGCCGTTGCGCCCGCATAGTCGTACTGCTCGAGCTTGGTGATGATGAGCAGCGACGTGATCTCCGACTTCATCGGCACGTTGCCGGCGATGAAGATGACCGAGCCGTACTCGCCCAGCGCACGCGCGAACGCGAGCGCGAAACCCGTGAGGAGCGCCGGCAGCACCGCGGGCAGCACGACACGGCGGAACGTGAGCCAGCGCGAGGCGCCGAGGCACGCAGCGGCCTCTTCCTGTTCGCGCTCGAAGTCCTCGAGCACCGGCTGCACCGTGCGCACGACGAACGGCAAGCCGATGAAGGTCAGCGCCACGAGCACGCCGAGCGGCGTGAAGGCGATCTTCAGACCGAGCGGCTGCAGGAACTGGCCGATCCAGCCGTTGCCGGCATACACGGCGGCGAGCGAAATGCCCGCCACGGAAGTCGGGAGCGCGAACGGCAGATCGACGAGCGCATCGATCACCCGTTTGAACGGAAACGTATAGCGCACGAGCACCCACGCGAGCAGGAAGCCGAATACCGCGTTGATCAGCGCCCCGCCGAGCGCGGCGGTGAACGTGAGCCGGTACGACGCGATCACGCGCGGCGACCACACGGCGCGCACGAACTGGCTCCAGTCGAGTGTCGCCGTCTTGAGAAAGGTGGCGGCAAGCGGAATGAGCACCACGAGGCTCAGATAGGCCACCGTGATGCCAAGCGTCAAACCGAAGCCAGGCAGCGCACTGGGCTTGCGCAATCGAAACGTTGTCATGCTCATCGTCCAGACATGGGTTGCGCGATTCGTGCGTTGCAGATTCGCGCCGAAAAGCGCGCCCGGAGGCGCGCTTCGTTGTTATGCGGTCACGTCGTTATGCGGACCGCTTACTGCTTGACCGCCTGCTGCTTGACTGCTCGACAGCTTTACTGCGGCTGATAGATCGAATCGAACACGCCGCCATCCGCGAAATGCGTCTTCTGCGCGTTGGGCCAGCCGCCGAACGTGTCGTCGACCGTGTAGAGCTTGAGCTTCGGAAACTTCGCCGTGAGCGCCGCTGGGACCTTGTCCGAACGCGGACGGTAGAAGTTCTTCGCGGCGATCTCCTGGCCCTCTTCGCTATAGAGGAACTGCAGGTAGGCTTCGGCCTCCTTGCGCGTGCCCTTCTTGTCGACGACCTTGTCCACCACGGCAACCGGCGGCTCAGCCAGAATGCTCACCGAAGGCACCACGATCTCGAACTTGTCCGGGCCGAACTCCTTGAGCGAGAGAAATGCTTCGTTTTCCCATGCGATCAGCACATCGCCGATGCCGCGCTGCACGAAGCTCGTCGTGGCTCCCCGCGCGCCCGAGTCGAGCACGCCCGCGTTCTTGTAGAGCTTCGTGACAAAGTCCTTCGCCTTCTGCTCGTTGCCGCCCGGCTGGTGCAGCGCATACGCCCACGCCGCGAGATAGTTCCAGCGCGCGCCGCCCGAGGTCTTCGGATTCGGCGTGACGATCGAGACACCCGGCTTGGTCAGATCGTCCCAGTCCTTGATGTGCCTGGGGTTGCCCTTGCGCACGAGGAACACGATGGTCGACGTGTATGGCGAGGCGTTGTCGGGCAGGCGCTTTTGCCAGTCCTTCGCGACGATGCCCTTGTTGGCGAGCGCGTCGATGTCCCATGCCAGCGCGAGCGTCGCGACGTCGGCCTGCAGACCGTCGAGCACCGAGCGCGCCTGTGCGCCCGAGCCGCCATGCGACTGTTTGATGGTGAGCGTTTCGCCCGTCTTCGCCTTCCACTGCTTGATGAAGGCTTCGTTGATGTCCTGGTACAGCTCGCGCGTCGGATCGTAGGAGACGTTGAGCAGCGATGTATCCGCGTGAGCGGCCAGCGGCACCATAGCCGCCATCGCCGTGACGCCGACGAGCGGCGCAACGCCGATGACCAGTTTTGCCGCCAGTGTTTTCAGCCAGCCCGCGCGCCCCGTATGTGTCGTGCCCATCTATCTGTTCTCCGTTCTCGTGTGTGCTCGTTTGCGCTCATTGATGAAACTGCAGCTAACGATGGAGGCCAGTCTAGCGATCTCCTTACATTATTAAAAATGATGTTTTCTTATTTTTTAATACGCAAAAGTGGTAAGGACAGAGGAAGTCGCTGTTAAAGCGTGGCTTCATCCGCGCAAACACGGGAAAACGGCCTGATGGCAACGTTCAGTCGATGAACTTCAAGTAACACTTGAAAAGTGGCGAGTACTGTATAAAAATACAGTTACCTGTTCAAACATACAGTGGCGCCATGACCAAACTCACCGCACGACAGCAGCAGGTTTTCGATCTGGTTCGCCGGGCCATCGAGCGCACAGGCTTTCCGCCCACGCGCGCCGAGATCGCGGCGGAACTCGGCTTCAGCTCCGCCAACTCCGCGGAGGAGCATCTGCGTGCGCTGGCGCGCAAGGGCGTGATCGAACTGGCTGCGGGCGCCTCGCGCGGCATCCGCCTCGTGCCGGGGCCCGACGACCTGCCGCACCAGTTCACGCTCCCGCACCCGAGCATCATGCAGCTCTCGCTGCCGCTCGTCGGCCGCGTCGCTGCGGGTAGCCCGATCCTCGCGCAGGAGCACATCTCGCAGAACTACATGTGCGACCCGGCGCTCTTCTCGAGCCGCCCCGACTACCTGTTGAAGGTGCGCGGCCTTTCCATGCGCGACGCCGGCATCCTCGACGGCGACCTGCTCGCCGTGCAGAAAAAGGCCGAAGCGAAAGACGGCCAGATCATCGTGGCGCGCCTCGGCGACGACGTCACCGTCAAGCGCCTGAAGCGCCGTCCGAACGGGCTCGAGCTCATCGCCGAGAACCCCGATTACGACAATATATTCGTCGAGGCCGGCAGCGCGGAATTCGCGCTCGAAGGCATCGCGGTCGGGCTGATCCGCCCCACCGAATTCTAAGGAATCCGTCTCAGCGCGGTTTGCATATTGTTTGCGCACCATCTGCGCATACCTGGAGAGAGTCATGGAACGTCTTGCCCGCCTGCTGCCCTTCCGCCAATTCGGCCGCCTTCGCCATCTCCGTGGAATCGCCTCGTGCGCGGTCCGCGAAGTCCGCGGTTCGGCTGCCGCACTGAGCGGCTCGCTCTTCGAAGACTCGCCTGAGATGGAGGCGGCCAGCACAGCCGACCTGCCCGTGCTGCCCTCGGCACAGCCGGCGTTTGCGCGCGTGTCGCTCAACAGCACGCTCAACACCGAACAGCCCATGCGCCGCGCGCCCGTGCGCGTCTATCAGGGTCCGTCGCGGCTCATCCTAGTCGGCACGGTCGACGCGGTTTGCCGCGCAATCGACCGCTGCATCGCCGAGCAGCACAGCGACCTGCCCGCGGCACTCGCGAAGTAAGCAGCAACGCTGCCCAAATGTGAGAAGAGGTTACGGGCGGGATCGTTTGGCCCGGTTTGCGGTCAACACCGTGTTTAAACGATTTGCCCTATGCCGATGACGGAATCTCTCTCTACCCCGCGCAAGACCCAAGGCTGGAAAAAGCCCGTTGCGATCACGGTCGCCGTCGCAATGGTCGTTGCCGCGATCGGCTACGCCTATGCGTCGCCCTATATCGCGGTGAAACACATGAAAGCCGCGGCCGACGCGCGTGACGCCGTCGCGCTCAACGAATACGTCGATTACCCTGCGCTGCGCCTGAGCCTGAAACAGCAGGTGGGCGAGATGCTGCACCGGCGCGTCGAGGGGCAGCACAGCAGCAATCCGTTGCTGATCCTCGGCGCCGTAATTGGCGCGGCACTGATTAGTCCGCTCGTGGATGCCTACGCCACACCGGAAGGCGTGGCCGCCCTGCTCGATGGTATGCCGCCGACGGGCAAGCCCGGCGACCGGCCACACGCGCCGCCGCCAGCGGAATCCGGCGCGCCATCCGCGCAATCGGCAGAGCCGCCGCAATCGGCAGCCGCCTCCGCCGCGCCACCGGCCCCGGCCGTATCCGGCACCCCCGCGCCCGAGGCGCGGCCGGTGACCACGGCGGGCTATCGCGGCCTCAATGAGTTCGCGCTCACGTGGGACCGCGGCAGTACGGGCGAGCACTACGCCGCCATTCTGCAGCGTCACGGGCTCTTCTCGTGGAAGCTCTCGGCGGTCGAGCTAAGCGAAGGAAACGTCTCGAACTGAGACAGATCGGCAGTGGCAGCGCTAACAGGCCGGTTCCAGGCGAGCCGGCCCGCTTGATCCCCTACGCGGCGGCTTGCTGCTGCTTTTCCTCAGCCGCCGACGAACACGCCACGAGAATGCTGCACGAAACGCGGTCGAGCAGCGGCGTGTTGCCGGCGCCCATCCACCAACGCGAGAGCCCTGTGCGGCAGCGGTGGCCCACCACCACGAGGTCGGCATTCAGCTCGTTGGCCAGATTCGCGATTTCGTCGATCGGATGACCGAACGCGAAATGCCCCTGAGCGCGCACGCCGCGCTCAGTTAGCCAGTCCACGCCTTCCTGAAGAATCTCGCGCGCCGTTTCCTCGAAGCGGCCGCAGGCCACGTCGGTCAACAGGCCGGCGCTCTGGGCAATCGTCGAACGCATGTCGACGACCGAGAGCAAGTGCGTCTCGGCCTGCAGATCGAGTGCAAGATCGGCGCCGCACCGCAGCGCCTTGCGGCCTTCGCGCGAGCCGTCGTAACAGAGCAGAATTTTTTTATAGCTCGCCATGATCGCTTCTCCCCGCCCGCGTGATTTGCAGGCTGTGCGATTCTCATGATGGTGCGCCGCAATTCCACACGCAAGGGCTGGAAAACGCCAGGTGTGCATCGAAAAACGCCAGGCGCGTCCCAATCGGCGCATGCATCTTGCACAGTGCTGGATGCTTGCCGCGACATGCATTTACCTCGTGCATCGTCAAAACACTTGTGAGCGACGCCCGACCCGCCGCGCAGCAATGCACTAAAATGGGCCGCCTCGTTTCGTGCGATTTTTCGTTCGGTACTTCGAGCGACTCGCGCGATGCCCGATCGACTCACGTTCAACCGGTCCATGCCCGCACCCGCCATCGAATTCGAGCAGGTCATCAAACATTATGGAGACAGGACGGTCGTCAACGGCCTGTCGTTCGACGTCGTTCCCGGCGAGTGCTTCGGACTGCTCGGCCCGAACGGCGCGGGAAAAACCACGACACTGCGCATGCTGCTCGGCATCGTTTCGCCCGATGCGGGTCGCATCAGCCTGTGCGGCGAGCCGGTGCCGGCGCGCGCGCGCCACGCCCGCCAGCGCGTGGGGGTGGTGCCGCAGTTCGACAATCTCGACCCCGACTTCACCGTGCGCGAGAACCTGCTCGTGTTCGGCCGCTACTTCGGCTTGTCCGCGCGCGAAACGCGCGACCTCGTCGCGCCGTTGCTCGAATTCGCGCGCCTCGAAAGCAAGGCCGACGCACGCGTGGGCGAACTCTCAGGCGGCATGCGCCGACGTCTCACACTCGCGCGCGCGCTCGTGAACGACCCGGACGTGCTTGTGATGGACGAGCCCACTACGGGCCTCGATCCACAGGCACGGCATCTGATCTGGGAGCGGCTGCGCTCGCTGCTCGCGCGCGGCAAAACGATTCTCCTCACCACGCATTTCATGGAGGAGGCCGAACGGCTTTGCAATCGGGTCTGCGTGATCGAGGAAGGCCGCAAGATCGCCGAGGGCGCACCCAAGGCGCTGATCGAATCGGAGATCGGCTGCGATGTGATCGAGGTGTACGGACCGGACCCGGTCGCGTTGCGCGATGAACTTGCGGCCGACGCGAAGCGCACCGAGATCAGCGGCGAGACGCTGTTCTGTTATGTCGACGACCCTGCGCCTGTCCATGCGAAGCTGCGCCATCGCTCTGATTTGCGCTATCTGCACCGGCCCGCGAATCTCGAAGACGTGTTCCTGCGGCTCACGGGCCGCGAGATGCAGGATTAACGGCGGCAGGATCAACGCCCGCGTACGAATCGCCAAGGACACCATGCAGACACGCACCAACAACCCGACGCCCTCGCGCCCCGAACATGCGAGCGTGCGCGAGCCGCGCGCCGCGCTGCCTTCGAACGCGACGCACTGGATGGCCGTGTGGCGGCGCAACTATCTGGTCTGGCGCAAGCTCGCCCTCGCGTCGATGTTCGGCAATCTCGCCGATCCGATGATCTATCTCTTCGGTCTGGGCTTCGGGCTCGGGCTGATGGTCGGGCACGTCGACGGCGTCTCGTACATCGCGTTTCTCGCGGCAGGCACGGTGTCGTCTTCGGTGATGATGTCGGCGAGCTTCGAGTCGATGTACTCGGGCTTCTCGCGCATGCACGTGCAGCGCACTTGGGAAGCGATCATGCACACGCCGCTCACGCTCGGCGACGTGGTGCTCGGCGAGGTGATGTGGGCCGCGAGCAAGTCGATGCTATCGGGGGTGGCGATCATGGTGGTGGCGGGCCTGCTCGGCTACGCGAGCTTTCCTTCCATGCTGCTCGCGCTGCCCGTGATCGCGCTCGCGGGCCTCGCCTTCGCGAGCTGCGCGATGATCGTCACCGCGCTCGCACCGTCCTACGACTTCTTCATGTTCTATCAGACGCTCGTGCTCACGCCGATGCTGCTGCTCTCCGGCGTGTTCTTTCCGATCGCGCAACTGCCCGCCGCCGCGCAGCACATCACGTTGATGCTACCGCTCGCGCATGCCGTTGCGTTGATCCGCCCCGCCATGCTCGACCGGCCTGTCGAGCAGGCCGGCCTGCACCTGCTCGTGCTCGCGATCTACGTAGTGGTGCCGTTCGCGATCGCATCCGTGCTGTTCCGCCGGCGCATGATGCGCTGACACCCCATAGCGCGGCGTTCAGTCCTCGTCGTCGCCCCAGGGAATATCGACGTCCGAAATAAACGCGACCGTCGCGAACGGGCCGCCTTCCTGGCGGCCGACCTTGCCGTCGGCGCGATGCCATTCCACGCGGAACATCGTCGATTGGGTCTGGGCGAGCAAGCGCACCGTGCGGATCTCTTCGGGATCCGACTCCTCCACCGGGCCATCGAGCGAGACCAGCAGCGACTGCGGCCAGAGACCGTCGGCCGGGTCGTAGATGCGATCGCCGTCGGGGATCGAGGTATCCGCCTCGACGCCGATGGTGGCCGAAGCCTCGACGATCATCTTGCCGAGCGCACGAAGCACCGCCGTGGCGCGTGCCGAATTGGCCTGGCGAATGGCGAGATCGCCGCGCGTGAGCGCCTGCTCGAGTTTCGGATTGGTTTTTTGCTTTGCCATGCTGGTTTTCGGGCCGCGGCCCGCTCCGTGGCGGACGGCGAACCGCCCGCGTATTACAAGAATGCCAACGCTGAACGCATGGCGCCTGCCTCGTCCCGGCGTCCCTAGAAGCCTAGCGCCACCGCCGCGAGCCCGGCGGCGATGCCGAAGAACACCACCGTCGTGCCCACGACCGCGAGCATGCGCGGCCGGAACGAGCCCGCCAGCATCGCGAACGACGGCACGCTCACGGGTGGCAGCGTCATCAGCAGCGCGCCCGCTGGACCCACACCCATGCCGAGCGCCAGCATCGCCTGGATGATCGGCACCTCGCCGGCCGTAGGGATCACGAACAGCATGCCGACCACGGCGAACGTGACGATCCACCCAAGGCCGCTCGTGACTTCCGGGCCGATATGCGGGAACAGCCATGCGCGAGCGGCGCCAAGCAACAGCACCAGCACGATGTATTCCGGCACCAGCCGCACGGCCATGCGCGCAAAGATGCGCGCCCAGCGCACGAAGACGTTGCCGCCTTCGGCCTGCTGCTGGGCGAGTTGCGCGAGGCGATCGTCGGCGGCACGCGATTCCTCGGGCGTCACGAGCCGGTTGCAGACCCAGCCGAGGCCGAACACCATCAGCAGGCCCAGCGTGAGACGCAGCGCACTCCACTGCCAGCCGAGCACGAAGCCCATGAACACGAGCGTCGCGGGATTGAGCACGGAGTTGCCGAGCCAGAACGCAATCGCGCCACCAGCCGACGCATTGCGCGCGCGCAGGCCCACGACCACTGGCGCGGCGCAGCAGGTGCACATCATGCCGGGCACGGCGAGCAGGCCGCCCGCCGCGACGCTGCCGAAGCCGCGTCGGCCGAGCACGCGCGCGACCCATTGCACGGGCAGGAGCGCCTGCACGCCGGAACCGAGCAGCAGGCCGAGCACCATGGCCTGCCAGATCGCCTTGCCGTAGGCATAGGCGTAATCGAGCGCGGCGGAGAACGAGGGATCGGGGGCGGTGGCCGCGCCGCCCATCAGGATCGATTTGCCGATGGAGTGCGTCTCCTCGGCGGTAAATGCGCGGTGATAGTACGGGAACCACTTCACGTAGAAGAGGCCGGCCACCGCCAGCAAAATAAAAATGGGCCAGCCGTAAGACGGGGGCGATTGCGCTGGACGTGCGCTCGTCATTGTAAAAATTCTCCGGGATTGAGCGTATGAACGGCCGCCGGCGCGCCGTCACGCGAGGCGTGATGGCGCCCCGGCGGCGCATGCTGGATCGTAGTGTATGCCTTGCGAATCGCCAACGCCTTTGCTGCGTTGGCGCCTCACGCGACGCCGCGCGGCCCGGTGAGGGACAGCGCGGTTTGCCGCTTTCCCTTTAAGGGGCCGGATTCGGCTGCTGCTCGTGCAGCGCGTCGATCTGCGCGAGCACTTCGGGGGTGAGCTTGACGTCGGCGCTGGCGATGTTTTCCTTCAACTGCTCGAGCGAGGTCGCGCCGATCAGATTGCTGGTGAGGAACGGCCGGCTGTTGACGAACGCGAGCGCGAACTGCGCAGGCGTGTAGCCATGGGCGCGGGCGAGTTCCACGTAACGCGTCGTTGCGGCCACCGATTCCGGCTTGCTGTAGCGCTTGAAGCGCTCGAACCGCGTGATGCGCGCGCCTTCGGGACGCGCCCCGCCCTCGTACTTGCCCGAAAGCCAGCCGAACGCGAGCGGCGAATACGCGAGCAGGCCCACGGCTTCGCGGTGCGCGAATTCGGACAGGCCGCTCTCGAACGTCCGGTTGAGCAGGCTGTACGGATTCTGGATGCTCACGATGCGCGGCAGCCCGAGCTTTTCGGCCGCACGCAGGAACTGCGCGACGCCCCACGGCGTTTCGTTCGACACGCCGATATGGCGGATCTTGCCCGCCTTCACGAAATCGGCGAGCACGTTGAGCGTTTCCTCGATCGGTACCGTGTATGCATCGTCGAGATACGGGTACATGCTGCGGCCGAACGTCATCGTGCTGCGATCGGGCCAGTGCAGCTGATACAGGTCGACGTAATCGGTCTGCAGGCGCTTCAGGCTGCCGTCGAGCGCTTCGGTCAGGTTCTTGCGGTCGAACTGGTTCTGCGGCCCGCGAATGTGCTGCGGATTGTGCGGCTGGCGCGCCGGGCCTGCAATCTTGGTGGCGAGCACGATACGCTCGCGCGCCGCGCGATGCTGCGCGAGCCACGTTCCGATGAAGCGCTCGGTCTGTCCCTGTGTCTCCGGGCGCGGCGGCACGGGGTACATTTCAGCGGCATCGATCAGCGTGACGCCCTGGTCGAGCGCGTAGTCGATCTGCGCATGCGCCTCGCGCTCCGTGTTCTGCTCGCCCCACGTCATCGTGCCGAGCCCGATCAGGCTCACCTTGACGTCGGTCTCGCCGAGTGTGCGGTATTCCATGGAAACGTTGTCCATCAGTTCGGTTGGGGAGCGCCGAAACTACCACGACGCGGGAAATTTTTCAGGAGTTGCAGAATACGACCGCATGCTTCCGCAAGTGGCGCAATGCGCCGCGGCGGTCGCGGCGCCGCTCGGCGACAGACGTGCCAGAATCCGCACGTGCGCCTACCAGGAGAAATCGGCATGGAAAACCGACGCAGCTACGAATATATGGGTTTCGACATGACAGCCGGCGTGGACGGCGATCACGAAGCCGGTTTTTACGTCTCGACGCAGATCATCCAGAGCCTCACGGACGCCGAAAACGCCAACGTGCCGGTCGACGGCATCGCCGCTGGCCGCTTTCCGACCCAGGACAACGCCTTCGACGCGGCCTTCGATCGCATTCGCGAAGCGATCGACAAGCGCCTGCGCGCCGCTTCCTGAGCGGCGCACGGGAAAGAAACAGAACGGCCGCAGAAAAGCAAAAAGCCGGACGTCGCAACGACATCCGGCTTTCAGGCCGCCCGACTCGCGGGCGGCTCAGCAACGAATCGGAAACTTCGGCGCGACTTACTGGCCGAAGAAAACCGATTGCGGGCCCGTGGCCTTTGCGTGGCTGCCCGACTGCGAAGCCGAGCCGGCGACACCGCCGTAAGCCGTTTGGGCGCCTTGTTCCTGGACGCGTTCGGCGGCCACGGTCTGGACGCTCTGGCCACGCTGCGAAGCGGGCGCGCCGACGTCCGGGCGATAGAACGGTGCCGGGCCGTAGCCGCTGGCGAACGCCGGAGCGGCAACAGAAGCGGTAGCTGCGACCAGCAGCGCTGCGATGAGTTTGGTCTTCATGGTGGACTCCAATATCAGGTTCAGTTGCGGATCGGGAAGGCGCCGCGCCTGGGAGGTCAGTGCCCACGAGCTGCGTCAACGAAACTCAGTGTATACACCTACTATCGGAAAATAATCGCGATAATCCGAATTTACTATTCTCCGTTCCACAACAATCCTGTCAGGCAGATCTGACGGGGCTGAGCGCCGAACAGACCCTAAAAGCGCTCCCAAAAAAATTTGCGCGACGCAGCAAATTGCAGGCGGATTACATAACGCGGATAGGGTTTTTCGGCCGAAAATGGCCATTGGGCGCACTTCCTGCTTAGGTATCCGGCAAATTGGCGCAGTGCGCAAAGGGTACGAAGAGCCAGGCCCGCATGCGTTAAAATGCAAGGTTGATCCACGTCAGCCGTTACTCCCCGGTTTCCCATCGCCATGTCCGCCACCCGTCAAGCCAGCCCCCGCCGCGTTTCTGTCGCGCCGATGATGGACTGGACCGATCGCCACTGCCGTTCGCTGCATCGCTTCATCTCCCGGCACACGTGGCTGTATACGGAGATGGTGACGACGGGCGCCCTCATCCACGGCGACGTGCCGCGCCATCTCGCGTTCACGCCGGCCGAGGCGCCGGTCGCGCTTCAGCTGGGCGGCAGCGAACCCGACGACCTCGCGCGCGCCGCGAAGCTCGGCGAACAGTGGGGCTACGACGAGATCAACCTGAACTGCGGCTGCCCGTCCGAGCGCGTGCAGCGCGGCGCGTTCGGCGCATGCCTGATGAACGAACCGCAACTGGTGGCGGACTGCGTGAAGGCGATGCGCGATGTCGTATCCGTACCCGTTACGGTCAAGCACCGCATCGGCGTGGATACGGTCGAGGACTATACGTTCGTGCGCGACTTCGTCGGCACGATTGCCGAAGCGGGCTGTGAGGTTTTCATCGTGCACGCGCGCAACGCGATCCTGAAGGGCTTGAGCCCGAAGGAAAACCGCGAGATCCCGCCGCTCAAGTACGACTACGCGTACCAGCTCAAGCGCGACTTCCCGCAGCTCGAAATCATCATCAACGGCGGCATCAAGACGCTCGACGAAGTCGAGCAGCATCTACGGCACGTCGATGGCGTGATGCTCGGCCGCGAGGCGTACCACAACCCCTACGTGCTCGCCGACGTCGATGCGCGCTTCTATGGCTCGACCGATGCTGCGCTTACGCGCGAGGAAGTGGAAGCGAAGCTCATCGAGTACTGCGCGAGCGAAATCGCACGCGGCACTTACCTGGGCGCGATCGTGCGCCATGCGCTGGGCCTCTACCGCGGCGTGGCCGGCGCGCGCGGCTGGCGCCGCATCCTCTCGGACAGCCGCAAGCTCGCGAAGGCAGATCTCGCGATCTTCGACGAGGCCCGCGAATATCTGCGCGTTCCGGACGAAATTCTTGAATAAAGGGCTAGGCAAGGCAACTTTAGTATGTATATAATCTTGCTTCTTGATTGACGCCGCTTTCGAAGCAGCGCTAGTTGAGAAAACAGCGGTGGCTGTAGCTCAGTTGGTAGAGTCCAGGATTGTGATTCCTGTCGTCGTGGGTTCGAGTCCCATCAGCCACCCCAAAGAATTCAAGCACTTAGCCCAGTTCGATGAACTGGGCTTTTTGCTTTCTGGAATCCGTTTAAGCGCCGGTGTAAGCAATTCAAGTCGAAGCGGCGCGAGCGGTTGGTCGCGAAAGCGATCCCGCATGCGACGCTGCAATCTTTTGAGTGTGCGCGTAGCTGGCCTGGGTCGTCAGCCTGAGCCCGGCATGAAACACCTTCGAACCGTCGCCTAAGTAATGCCGTTTGCCCGCTCTTTCGCAGCAACGAATTGGCGATGGGTAGCGACCTCGCGCGCGATCAGGGCGCGTATCAAATCGTCGTTTGGGTTTTCGAGGATCAGCGGCGGCAGATCACGCGCCAATCCTTCGCGTGCCGCAACCCAAGCCTCGTAGGCAGTTGTGAGCTCGTCAACTTTGTCCAAAGTCTGTCCCCGACGACTGGCAATGATTCTCCCGAACCATTGCACCGATTTCGCTTGCTGCGCGCTCGCATGGGCGCGAGCGGGAGCAAGTTAATCACACATTTGCGTCGGAAACGACCAAGGATTTTCGAGGCAGCGTTCAGTACATTCGTGCGCTGCCGGATCCCTGCCAGACAACAGCAGAGAGATGGCCAAGTACGACGACGAGATCAATCAAATCAATACGCAGCGCAGTGATTGCGTAACCTGACACGCAGCATTAGTCGAGGTCAATCATTTGCAAAGCTTGCAGCTTCCCGATTGCTGTTGCCTCTTCGTAGGTACCGCGATGCATCAAACGACCACTAGACAACGGGACACTGCCAGCCCAGACAGTATCGTCCATTGCGATGGCCCACCGCGGACCGAATTCTCCGTTGCCAACATCAAACGGCGTGAAATCGACGATGTATCCCTTGTAGCGAATGACGTGATTGTTCATTGGCTCTCCTCCCGGTTGCAATCTAACACCGGCGCCGAGGGTGAATTTTTAGAGATCGTTAAGTGAATGTGGACGCGCCACGGAAATCGTTAACGGCCGCTGTGGCAGCAACCTTTAGCGACTTGGGGCAATCCCCCCATCACATAGCGGCAGGGAAATGACTGCCTATTACACCGAGATCGACAAGCGAAGCGCGCGGGAGCGTCATAGCAGCAGCCGGCGAACGAGCCGCTCTCGCGCCTTCCGATGCGACGAGAGCGCCGAGTGAAACAGGTTTGCCTAGCCCATCAAGATTTCATCGACCATCGCGCGCCCCCAAGCGAACCCGGCGCTTTCGGCATCGTCCCGAGTCCTGTGGCTCGTCTTCAGGTCTTCACTCGAAGCGATCTCGCGTTCTGGGCCCCTGCTTACTTTCGCGCGCCATACCCACATTTCATTGGGGCACTCAAGGATTTCCGAATGGAGGTCGTAACCACGGTAGTCGGTAAAACGCACGTTCCAGCCCATCGGCAGTCTCCTTTCAAATTGAAAGGAAATAGTAGCATGGCCGACGTCGCAGTTATGCATGTAACAGGTAATCGCCCCCCAATAGCTGGGAACCCACGCACTCAAGGCAAGTAGCGAATAGAGCCATCGATGAGCGACTACCTGACCACGAACGAACTCGCCGACTGGCTTGGACTCAGTGCGGATACCAGAGCAACGAAATTAGGAGGAGCGGCTAAAATAGCGACAGCATTTCGGAATGCCCCGCCGCAAACCCACACCGGTGTGGGTCGATAAAGTGGGCCATATTCCGAAATCAAAATCACAGCGCTTTGATTTTTAACCTGAATTTGCTGTTCGCCGACTCGATTGCGATTCCTGTTGTCGTGGGTTCGAGTCCCATCAGCCACCCCAAAGAATTCAGCAGTGAACAAATGAGCCCGCACGGGTTGCGGGCTCAATTGCGTCTGTGCACGAGAGACACCCGGGAACGTCTTTGAGCTTCGAGCAATACTACAGGCGGCTGCACCTGCCGGAGACTGCGTCCCCGGCAGAAATCAAGCGCGCCTACCGTCAACTGCGCGCGAAGTACCACCCCGACCGCAACAAGGGTCGCGAGGCGGCAGTCGAGCCGGTCTTCAAGCTCATTCAGGAGGCCTTCGAGATTCTGAGCGGCAGGCGCATCGCGCCAACGGCGAGGACAACTGGCGCCGCGAGTTCGGCCGGCAAGACCCGCAACGGCGAAGCGCAACCGCGTCAGCGTCGCGCGGCGCCGCCCATGCGCGGCGCCAACTGCCTCGTCGAGCTATTCGTGCCGCTAGAAGTCGCGATCAATGGCGGCGGCGTTCAAGCCCACTACCCTGTCAAAGGTCCGTGTCCCGCGTGCGAACAGGAAGATCGCGGCGCGCTTTGCGAACAATGTCACGGCACCGGCGTAAAGACATGGCGCAAGTCGGAAGTGGTCGCAATTCCACACGGCGCATGGGACGGCCAGCGTCTGGTGGTGGCCGACGGCGGCCACCCCGGCGTGAACGGCGGCCCACCGGGAGACGCGACTTTCTCCGTCTCCATCGTTTGCGGCCCGGGCTTTACGCGCAACGGGCTCGATCTCGCTTGCGAGCTTCCAGTCGACTTCGTGACGGCCATGCTAGGCGGCGGCGTTCAGGCCAAGGTGCTCGGCCGCACGTTCGACGTGAAAATTCCGGCGAACGCGAATGCGCGCACGCCGATCCGTCTGCCGGGTCTTGGACTCGCGGACCGCAACGGCGGGCGCGGCAACCTCACGCTGCACCTGGTCCTCACGATGCCGGCCGCCGCTGCACATTTGACCGGGGCCGAGCGCCAGCAACTACGCGACATGTTCGCCGATGCAGCGCGCCGGGCAAGCCAGTCGCCCAGCGCGAGTTCGCAAGGCAAACGCTAGCTCGCTTGCGTGCCGCGCGCATCGATCCACGCGCGCGCCGCTTCGAAGCCCGCCTCGGCCGCCGCGTGCTCGGTGGACCAGAGGCGCGTGATAGGCACGAGCTGCCAGTCCTCCACGATCGTATCGTCCTTCAGCACACGATAGTGCGCCTTCACGCCCGTGAGCACCTGCTCGACTGCGACTTCAATATCGTAGTCCTTGTAGCGCTCCTGGTAGTCGCCCATGTCGATGCCCTTCGGCTCCATGCTCGCCTCTTCCGTCTTCCGTTGACGGTTCATGCTAGCACTTGCGCGCGCCGCGACTCGCAGGCGGCGCCGGCGCGCGGGCACGCTTCACAGGCGCGCGATCGAGACCTCCGTCGACTTCACCAGCGCGACCACTTCCGAGCCCACCTTCAACTCGAGTTCGTCGATCGAGCGCGTGGTGATGACCGAGGTGACGATGCCGAATGCCGTATCGACATCGACTTCCGAAACGACGGGCCCGCGAATGATTTCCTTGATCTTGCCGCGAAACTGGTTGCGCACGTTGATAGCGGTAATGCTCATAGATTCGGCTCCGTGGGTTCGGGTAAAAACAACAGGATTCCTGATGAATAATTTAAGCCACTGCGCCCGTTGGCCGCCCGGCGGCTGGCAGTGGGCCGTGGCCTAGCACCCGCTGCAGCACGCTCTCCTCGAGCGCAGCAAAGCGTGCGTCGACGCGCGCCCGCGGGCGCTCGAGCGGCACGCGCTGATCGAGCGCGATGCGCCCTGCCTCGACGAGCAGAATACGGTCGCCGAGTGCGACAGCTTCGTGCACGTCGTGCGTCACCAGCAACGCGGTGAAGCGATGCTCGCGCCACAGGCGCTCGATCAGCGCATGCATCTCGAGGCGCGTCAGCGCGTCGAGTGCGCCGAGCGGCTCGTCGAGCAGCAACAGGCTCGGACGATGCACGAGCGCACGGGCGAGCGCAACGCGCTGGCGCTGGCCTCCCGAGAGGCGCGCGGGCCACTCGTCGGCGCGCGCGAGCAGGCCCACTTCGTCGAGCACCGCGCGGGCGTCGTCACGCGCGCCGCGCCCGAGTCCGAGCATCACGTTCTGCAAGACGGTCTTCCACGGCAAGAGGCGCGCGTCCTGAAACATGATGCGCGTATCGAGCGGCGCGCCATCTGCGCCGCGCCGCTCGACCACGCCCTCGTCGGGCGTTTCGAGGCCGGCGATCAGGCGCAGCAACGTGGACTTGCCGCAACCGCTGCGTCCGACGATCGACACAAAACTGCCGCGCTCGATCGCGAGGTCGAAGCCGGCGAGCACGGCGTGCTCGCCGTAGCGCTTGCCCACACCGCGAAGGGCAACGGCGGCGTCCACTTCGGGCGTAGGCGTACGCGGTGCCACGCCCTCGCGCGCCGCTTGCGCCCTGTCGTTGCGCTCGCGCGCCTGCACGCGACCGGCATCTTCCCACCCCACACCGTAATTCGACGCCAGTTGACTCGCGCTCATGCTTCGTTCTCCTGTTGATAAGCGGGGTGCCAGCGCAGCGCCACGCGTTCGAGCGACTTCGCAAGCCAGTCGGCGAGCTTGCCGAGCGCCGCATAGAGCAGGATGCCGACCACCACCACATCGGTTTGCAGGAATTCGCGCGCGTTCATCGTCATGTAGCCGATGCCCGACTGCGCGGAGATCGTTTCGGCGACGATCAGCGTCACCCACATCAGCCCAAGCGCAAAGCGCACGCCGACGAGAATCGATGGCAACGCCCCCGGCAATATCACCTCGCGATAGAGCGCGAAACCCTTGAGCCCATAGCTGCGCGCCATCTCGACGAGATTGGCGTCCACCGAGCGGATGCCGTGAAACGTATTCACGTAGACGGGAAAGAACACGCCCAGCGCCACGAGAAAGACTTTCGCCTCCTCGCCAATGCCGAACCACAGAATCACGAGCGGAATCATGGCGAGCGCCGGGATATTGCGGACCATCTGCACGGTCGAATCGAGCGCGGTTTCCGCGGGCTTGAAAAGCCCGGTAGCCAATCCGAGCACGAGCCCGATGCCGCCGCCGATCGCGAACCCCGAAAGCGCCCGCCACGTGCTCACGCGCACGTCCGCCCACATTTCGCCCGACTCGATCAGCGACCAGGCCGCCCGCACTACGGCGAGCGGCTCGGGCAGCACGCGCGTGGAGAGCGCGCCGCTTCTTGCGGCGATCTCCCAGATCACCAACACCGCCAGCGGCACGAGCCAGGGCGCGAGCCGCCGCCGGCTCCCCCGCACGAATCTCCGCGCGGCGCGCAGCGCACCGCCTGGGGTGGTGTGATCGCGCGCGGGTGCGGCCCTTACTACGGATTGCGTCATCGTTGCATCCTCCACGATTGCTGCCGTTCTCCAGCGCCTCAGCTCTGGCTCACTTTCGGCAGATAGTGATTCCCGACCACTTCGCCGAAAGGCCCCGAAAGGGGGCCGCCCGCGCCCTTCGCCGTGCGCCCAGGCAGCAGCGGGAACACGAGTTCCGCAAACCGGTAGGATTCCTCGAGATGGGGATAGCCGGACAAGATGAACGTCTCGATGCCAAGCTGCGCGTATTCCTTCATGAGCGCGGCCACCTGTTCAGGATTGCCGACGAGCGCCGTGCCCGCGCCGCCGCGCACGAGGCCCACGCCAGCCCACAGGTTCGGATACACCTCGAGGTCCTTGCGCGTGCCGCGCTTGCCGCCGTGCAGCGCGGCCATGCGGCGCTGGCCTTCCGAATCCATCTTCGCGAATGCGGCCTGGGCGCGCGCAACCGTCTCGTCGTCGAGGTGGCTGATGAGCTTGTCGGCGGCGGCCCACGCTTCGTCTTCGCTCTCGCGCACGATCACGTGCAGGCGAATGCCGAAGCGGATCGTGCGGCCGTGCTCGGCGGCGCGCGCGCGGATGTCGGCGATCTTGCGCGCGACGGCTTCGGGAGGCTCGCCCCACGTCAGATAGGTGTCGATGTGCGCGCCCGCCATGGCGTGCGCGGCCGGCGACGAGCCGCCGAACCACAACGGCGGATGCGGATGCTGCGCTGGCGGATACAGCACTTTGCCGCCTACCGAGCGCAGATGTCGCCCCTCGAAATCGATCGCCTCGTTCGCGTGCGACGCGGCGAGCAGCTTGCGCCAGACATGCAGGAACTCGTCGGTGATTTCGTAGCGCGTGTCGTGATCGACGAAGAGGCCATCGCCTTCCAGCTCGGCCGTGTCGCCGCCCGTCACGACGTTGATGAGCAGACGGCCATTGGAGAGCCGGTCGAACGTCGCGGCCATCCGTGCGGAGAGTGCCGGCGACGAGAGGCCGGGGCGGATCGCCACGAGGAACTTCAGGCGCCGTGTCGCGGCGATGAGGCTCGACGCCACGACCCACGCGTCCTCGCACGAGCGCCCGGTAGGCAGCAGGACGCCTTCATAGCCGAGCGTATCGGCGGCGACGGCGATCTGCTGGAAATACGCGAGATCGGCCGCGCGCGCGCCCTGGGTCGTGCCCAGATAGCGGCTGTCGCCGTGGGTCGGGATGAACCAGAACACATTCATGCATTGCTCCTGCCTGGAAATTCGAAACGAATCGGGTGACTGCCGGCCAGCGAGCACGCGCGGGCACGCCGCGCAAGCGAATGCGCCGCTCGTGGCTCGATTGAGAGGATTCGACAGCAGACGGAATGCGCCGGCGCGTTCCCCGTGCGCCTCGCGAGAGCGCCCGGCGACGGCGGCGCCGTCTTCATGGGGAACCAGTCTAGGGACCGCTCGCACCCTTTAGAACGATTTTTTTGAGCTTAGGTTTTCCACTTTCGTGCTTTACCCGACGCTTTAGCGTACGGTGCGCCTCGCGCGCACCGCGCGCCGATATAATGGCGCACGCACCCACAAAAACACCGGCACGCCGCGCGCATCACGCTCCATAAGGCGCGTTGCGCAGCGAGGCCAAGAAGCTCTCGCACGATTCCATGCAAAAACTGATTCTGCCGTTCGTATCCGGCTTTCTCGCGTCGCTCTTCTTTCGCGAAGCGACGCTCGCGCTCCTGCATGCCGCCCAGGTCATCGACGCGGCCGGATTTTCGACGAACCCATTCCAGCCGCTCGGGCTGCCCGAGTTCCTCGTGAATGCGATCTGGAGCGCCATCTGGGCCGTGCTGATGGCGTGGCTGCTGCGCGTGTCGCCTTCGCGGCCCGCGCCGTGGGTTCAGGCCTTCGTGTTCGGCGGCATCGTCCTCACTGCGGCAATGGTGTTCGTCGTCGATCCTCTGCGCGGCATCTGGCCGACCGGCAACATGCTGCCGCGGCTTGCCACGGGCTTCGCCTCGAATGCGATGTGGGGTTGGGGCGCGCTGGTTTTCATGCGCGCGTTCATGAGCGAAACGGCCGAAGACTGACTGCGCCTGCGGGCCGTGCGCCATGCGCGGCCCGCGTTTTCCCACCGCGCTTTCCCCCTCACACCTCCTCCACTGCTCCCTCGCGCCAGCCAGCTCAACCGATGAGTTCGCGCAGCGGGTGCTCCATCAAGCGCCAGGGGCTCTCGAACATCCGCTCGACGTCTTCGCGGCGCACGTCTTCGATATTCGCGAAGCGCCAATGCGGTTGATTATCCTTGTCGATGATGCGCGCACGGATGCCCTCCAGCACGTCGCCAATCGCGAAGCTCGAGCGCGTGAGGTCGAGGTCGCGGCGCAGACAGTCGGCCATCGTGCCCTCCGCGCGCGAGACCACCTCGAGCGACACCGCCATGGAAAGCGGCGAACGCTCGCGCAGAACGTCCACCATCTGCCCGGCCCATTTTGCCTCGTCGCCCGCGCGCGCATGGCGAGCGGCTTCGAGCGATGCCAGCATGGCCGGCACATCGGCAAGCGAGAAATGCTGGTCGATCCAGCCGCGCACCGCGGCCAGCGACGATCCTTCGGCGAGGCGCCGCAATTCGGGCGCGGGCAGCGCCGCCTGGCGCATGCGCGCGACCACTTCCGCGCCGCTCGCAAACGGCTCGCTCTCCAGCGCATCGAGCAGCGCCGGCCACGCAGACTCGTCGAGCGACGCATCGGCCAGGCCCGCATACACGGCGCTCGCCTGATCGAGCGTCTCGCCTGTCACCGCGAGATACCGGCCGATCGCGCCAGGCGTGCGCGCGAGGAACCAGCCCATGCCGACATCGGGAAAGAGGCCGATGCGCGTCTCCGGCATCGCCATGCGCGTGGTCGGACCCACGAGCCGCAGCCCGCCCGTGCGATGCGCGCCCTGCGAGATGCCCATGCCGCCGCCCATGACCACGCCGTTGAGCATCGCGATGTACGGCTTCGGAAACGTGAAGATGGCGTGGTTGAGGCGATATTCGTCGGCGAAGAACGTGTCGAGCGCCGCCTGGTCGCCCGCGCGGTACGACTCGTACAAAAAGCGAATGTCGCCGCCCGCGCAGAACGCGCGCGGGTGGCGCGTACGCACGATCACCGCGAGCACGTCCGGGTCGTCGCGCCAGCGATCGAGCGCGGCGTGCATCGTGCGGACCATGGCGGTGGTGAGCGCATTGAGCGCCTGCGGGCGCTCGAGTTCGATATAGCCGATGCGGTTCGCTACGCGCGTAAGCACGTGCGAGTCGGCGTCGGCTGCGGTCGGGCTTGCGTTGGCTTCGTGTGACATGGCGATTGGCAAGGCAGAACGATGAGCGGCGCCTGAATCGGGCGAGGCGCGATCACAGGCATTCTGAGGCTATCACGACGCCACACCGGGCGCTTGCGCGGCCGGCGACGCAGCCGCAGCGGCGCGCGCGCCGAACCACGCATCGAGCGTGGCGTCGATCAACGGACCGGGCGCCGCGTGCTCAAAGCCGGCACGCGCGAGCGTGAGCATCACCGCGCCGTGCAGCGTGGCCCAAAGCGACTGCGCAAGCAGGGGCCCATCGACATGCGCCCCGCTTGGCGGCGTCAGCACGGACAGCGTCGCGGCAAAGAGTTGTGCGCCGCAGGCCGGCGCAGCGCCGGCCTCAGGCTCGCCCGCCGCCTCGGCCAGCGCGGCGCGATGACGGCGTGCGGCCGCTCCCACGTGCTCTGCGCGCGTCTTGTGCGCCATGAAGATGAGTTCGTAAGTCTGCGGATGGTCGCAGCCGTACGCCACGTATGCATGCGCGAGGGCATGAAGCCGTTCGCGCGCGTCGGCGATCAGCCCGAGCGGTTCGAGCTGCGCAAGCAGTTGCGCGTAACATTCGCGGCCGAGCGCCTCGGCAATCTCGTCGCGGCCGGCGAAATAAAGATAGAGGGACGCAGGCGAATAACCGATCGCGTCGGCGATCTTGCGCATGGAGAGCGCAGCGAGCCCTTCGCGCATGACGATGCGGCGCGCAGCGTCGAGGATGCGCTCGCGCTGATCGTGCGCGCGCGCTGCGTGCCTTGCGTGGAGTTCGCGGTCCTTGCGTTCGACGATGCTCATGACGACGCTAGCCAGTTGCGGCAACCGAAATTTCCCGTGACGCCCGTGCGGGGCGTGCCTGACTACGCGTACAAGCCTACGAGTCCAGGCGTCCGGGGGGAAAGTGACCGCTCTTGAGCAGCACCGGCGTGCCGTTGCTGAGTTCGAGATGGGCGCGCGCCACAGCTTCGATGCGCGATCGGCCGGCGTCGAACGCCTGCATCCACGCGTCGCGGTTCGCGGGCAGCGCACCGAAATGGTCCTCGAGCGCCTCGACGGAAATCGCGCAGGGAACGCGTGTGCCGTCGACGAGCGCGGGAAAGACCACGGTCAGATTGGCGTCGCGATAGAGCGGCGCGTCGGCGGGAAAACGAATGATCATGTCCAGCCCCAATGGGGAAAATCAGCAGAAAGCACTGCCGCCGGAGGACGACGCGGTGCACGGCGGTAACCGGCCATGTTACGCGCGAGGCGCAATGTCTGGCGCGAATGTGGCCAGTGCGGTGGCCGGTTCGGCCGCCGTCTTTCAATGCGCCTGCATCTTCGAGAACAGATTCAGCACGACCACGCCGGCCACAATGAGCCCGAGCCCGAGCACGGCCGGCAGATCGGGCACCTGCCGATAGAGCGCCATCGCCACGAGCGTAATGAGCACGATGCCCACGCCCGACCACACCGCATAGACGATGCCCACCGGCAAACTGCGCAACGTGAGCGAGAGCCCGTAGAACGCAATGCCATACCCCACCACGACGATCGCCGACGGCACGAGCCGCGTGAAGCCATCCGACGCGCGCAACGCAGAAGTGGCGATGACTTCCGCGACGATCGCGATGACGAGCCAGGTCCAGGCCGAGAACGGAGGAATGCGCATCGTCTCAGACCTTCGCGAGCGCGAGCTGCGCGTAGTCGGCGTTGAGTTGCGCGCAGAGCGCTTCGACTACCAGTTCGTGATCGGCGCGCTGCGGCAGGCCCGAGACCGTGATCGAGCCGATCACGCCCGTACCCTCCACCGTGAGCGGAAACGAACCGCCATGCGGCGCGAAATCGGCGATCGGCAGGCCGTGCTTGTCGGCAAGCGTCGAACCGGTTTGCTGCATGCGCAGGCCGATCGCATAGGAGCTGCGCCGAAAGTGCTCGACCACGCGCGACTTGCGGCGCACCCAGTCGGCATTGTCGGGCGTGGCGCCGTCCAGCGCGCAAAAGAAGAGCTGCTGGCCGAAGGTGCGCACATCGATGGCGACGGGCAGCGCGCGGGCGCGCGCGAGTTCATGCAGATGCGAGCCGAGCTGCCAGGCACGATCGGCGTCGAAACGCGGGAACACCAGCGCATGCTCTTGCGCGGCTATCGATTGCAGATCGAGGGGAATGTCCATGGAAGAGGCAAATGAGGCGCAGTGCGTTGTCGCAGTGCGTTGTACAAGGCAACGGCGCAGCGTGAACATCGCGAAGAGCGTGCACGGCGCCGAACGAGCCCCGATTCTATCCTGACGATTCAAGAAGCCATCCACGCGTGTCCTGCAAACTTTTTGCAAACGCGTGGAAAGGCGCTCGTCATTTGTTGTTGCAACGCGGCGCGAACTGTCATATAATCTTTTCTTCGACGGACGCGGGGTGGAGCAGTCTGGCAGCTCGTCGGGCTCATAACCCGAAGGTCGTAGGTTCAAATCCTACCCCCGCAACCAGCAGAATTCGAAAGGGTTACAGGTCATTGGCCTGTAACCCTTTTTCCGTTTACGCCTCTTCCAGGCGCGGTCTTCCCATCGTTGGGCACATGAGCGAAGCCGCTGAGCGGTGATAAACTCGCATCACCCATCCCCCTATCGTGCCCATGAAATTCTGCTCGACTTGCGGTCAGGCGGTCAGCCTGCTCATTCCGCCCGGCGACAATCGCGAACGCTACGTCTGCTCACACTGCGGCACCATCCACTATCAGAATCCGCGCAACGTGGTCGGCACGGTTCCGGTCTGGGAAGACAAGGTGCTGTTGTGCCGCCGCGCGATCGAGCCGCGCTACGGCTACTGGACGCTGCCCGCCGGCTTCATGGAGATGGGAGAGACGACCGCCGAAGCCGCGGCACGCGAAACGCTCGAGGAAGCCGGCGCGCGCGTCGAGGTGCAGAACCTCTTTTCGCTCCTGAACGTGCCGCGTGTGCATCAGGTGCATCTGTTCTATCTCGCGCGCCTGCTCGACATCGATATCGCAGCCGGCGAGGAAAGTCTCGAAGTGCGGCTTTTCGACGAGCACGAAATTCCCTGGGACGACATTGCGTTCCCAACGGTCGGGCAGACCCTGCGCTGTTTCTTCGCCGATCGCCAGTCGGGCAGCTTCGGGCTGCACACCGGCGACGTCCTGCGCTCGCTGCGCGACGGCTGATCGCCCTTCTAACCAAGCCCGCGACGATGGTCCCCTGGCTTTCGCCCGACGAACCGTTTCCCGCCGTCGAGCGCGCACTCGGCGCGTCGAGCGGCGCGCCAGGCCTGCTCGCCGCCAGCGCGGACCTGCTGCCGTCACGCCTCATCGATGCCTACCGGCGCGGCATTTTCCCGTGGTACTCGGACGGCCAGCCGGTGCTCTGGTGGAGCCCCGACCCGCGCATGATCCTGCGCCCCGACGAATTCAAGGTCTCGCCCTCCTTCAGGAAAACGCTCAAGCGTGTGCTGCGTGAGGACGCGTGGGAAATTCGCGTCGACAACAATTTCGCCGCCGTGATGCGCGCGTGCGCGAACGCGCCGCGGCGCGGCCAGCGCGGCACGTGGATCACCGGCGACGTGATCGACGCCTACTCCACCCTGCACCGCGTGGGCGATGCGCACAGCGTCGAGGCCTGGTTCGGCGGCGAGCGTGTGGGGGGCCTCTACGGCGTGGCGCTCGGCACGATGTTCTTCGGCGAGTCGATGTTCGCTTCCATGACCGACGCGTCGAAGATCGCGCTCGCGGCCCTCGTCGCGCATCTGCGCCGTCACGGCGTCGAGTTGATCGATTGCCAGCAGAACACCGCGCATCTCGCCTCGCTCGGCGGGCGCGAAATCTCGCGCAAGGCGTTCATCGCCCACGTGCGCACGCACGTGAATGCCGCGCCCATTCCCTGGAAGTTCGACAAAGCCGTGCTCGCCGATCTGCTCGGCGGCAGGGGCGCGCCAGACGAGTTCTTGCCCGCAGCGTGAATGGCAGGCGAGCGGCAAATGAGTGGCACATGAGCGGCGTATGATCGCTCGCGTGCGGGCTTGCGACAGCCCACGCAATTCGATGGATACATGTTCGGCGTCAATGTTAGACTGAATAGCGAACCCATCGCAGCCCGGCCTTCCCTGGCACGCCCTGTGCGGCGCGCCGTATGGCCTGGCAAGGCTTGCGCGTGAGGCTGGGTGCGCGACGCGCGCGCCACGCGACGATCCGAACTGCTACGAGAGCTGCCAACGTGACGCATCCAAACGAGCTGCCGCTTTCACCGCTTTCCGCGCTGCAATTCTATGCAACGGCGCCCTACCCCTGTAGTTACCTGGAGGGGCGCATCGCGCGCTCGCAGGTGGCAACGCCCAGTCATCTCATCAACTCCGACGTCTATACCGATCTCGTGAAGGCCGGCTTCCGGCGCTCGGGCGTGTTCACCTATCGCCCCTACTGCGATGGCTGCCGCGCGTGCGTGCCGGTGCGTGTGCCGGTCGAGCGCTTCACGCCGAGCCGTACGCAGCGTCGCGCGTGGAAGCGGCACGGCGCGCTCGTCGCCACGGTCGCGCCGCTGCACTACGACGAGGCGCATTACGCGCTCTACATGCGCTATCAGTCCGCGCGCCACGCGGGCGGCGGCATGGATCGCGACAGCCGCGACCAGTACGAGCAGTTCCTGCTGCAAAGCCGGATCAACTCACGGCTGGTCGAATTCCGCGAACCGGACCCTGCTCATCCGGACGAGCCCGGCGCGTTGCGCATGGTGAGCATGATCGACATCCTCGGCGACGGGCTCTCGTCGGTCTACACGTTCTTCGACCCGGACACGCTCCACACGAGCTACGGCACCTACAACATCCTCTGGCAGATCGAGCAGGCCCGCAGCCTTCAGCTGCCTTACGTGTATCTCGGCTACTGGATCCGCGAGAGCCCGAAAATGGCCTACAAGGCGCACTTTCAGCCGCTCGAAGGGCTCTTCGACGGCGCATGGGCGCCACTCACGCCGCTCACGCCCGAAGCCTGAGCCCGCGGCGCATCGCCCAGGGTCCGCGTTACCGCTAAAATAGCGGGTTCCCATTTTCTGGCGCCCGCGCCTTCTTCCCGTGTTCAGCACCCTTTACCCGTTCGTCCGCGACCAGCTCTTTCGCATGGACGCCGAAGACGCCCATCACCTCTCGCTGCGCATGATCGGCGCCGCCGGCCGCACCGGCATGGCGGGCCTGCTCGCCCCGCGCGTGCCCGATTCGCCGCGCACCGTCATGGGCCTCACCTTCCGCAACCCGGTGGGACTCGCCGCGGGCCTCGACAAGGAAGGCGCCGCGATCGACGGTTTCGCCGCGCTCGGCTTCGGCTTCATCGAGGTGGGCACCGTGACGCCGCGCCCGCAGCCGGGCAACCCGCGCCCGCGCATTTTCCGGCTGCCGCAGGCGGGCGGCATCATCAACCGCATGGGGTTCAACAACCACGGCGTCGAGCAGTTCGTGAAGAACGTGCAGGCCGCGCGCTATCGCGGCATTCTCGGCCTGAATATCGGCAAGAACGCCGACACGCCGATCGAGCGCGCCGCCGACGACTATCTCTTCTGCCTCGAGCGCGTCTATCCGTTCGCGAGCTACGTGACGATCAACATCTCGTCGCCGAACACGAAGAATCTGCGCCAGCTGCAAGGCGGCGGCGAACTCGACGCGCTGCTCGCCGCGCTCAAGGACAAGCAGCAGCGTCTCGCAGACATGCACGGCAAGCTCGTGCCGCTCGCGCTGAAGATCGCGCCCGATCTCGACGACGAGCAGGTCAAGGAAATCGCTGATACGCTCCTGCGCCACAAGATCGAAGGCGTGATCGCGACCAACACCACGCTCTCGCGCGCGGCGGTGGAAGGCATGCCAAATGCGAACGAAACGGGTGGCCTCTCGGGACGCCCGGTATTCGACACCTCGAACAACGTGATCCGTAAGCTGCGCGCCGAATTGGGCGGCGACGTGCCGATCATCGGCGTGGGCGGCATTTTTTCGGGCGACGACGCGCGCGCGAAGATCGCGGCCGGCGCCTCGCTCGTGCAGGTCTACACGGGCTTCATCTACCGCGGCCCGGCACTCGTCGCCGAATGTGCGCGGGCGCTGGCCCCGGGCCGCGCGTAAAGCTATAGTGGCAGGCTAGTCATGGCGCATCGGAGGCGCTGTGCGCTAGCACCAGAATCGCAGCAGCAGAACAAGAGGAAAACATGAAATCCGGTTTGCTGAAAAAACTCCTTGCACTTGCAATCGTTGGCGCATCGTTCGTCGCAGCCAGCGCCCACGCCGATGACCTGCTCGACCAGGTCAAGGCGCGCGGCACGCTGCGCATCGGTCTCGAAGGCACGTTCCCCCCGTTCAACTCGAAGGCGCCCAACGGCGAACTGGTCGGCTATGACGTCGACATCGCCCGAGCCGTCGCCGCGAAAATGGGCCTCAAGCCCGAATTCGTCACGACCGAATGGAGCGGCATCATCGCGGGCCTGCAGGCAGGCAAGTTCGACGTGATCGTGAACCAGGTCGGCGTGACCGACCAGCGCAAGGCTGTGCTCGACTTCTCGCCGGCGTACACGTACTCGGCCGCGCAGCTCATCCAGCGCAAGGACGACACGCGCGAGTTCAAGACGCTCGAAGACCTGAAGGGCAAGAAGCTCGGCGTCGGCCTCGGCACCAACTACATGGACATGGCCAAGTCGGTGCCGGGCATCGACGTAAAGACCTACCCGGGCGCTCCCGAGTATCTGCGCGACCTCGCAGCGGGCCGCCTCGACGCGGCGCTCAACGACCGCCTGATGCTCGCCTACCTGCTGAAGAACTCGCAGTTGCCGCTGCGCACGGGCGCGATGGTCGGCGCCGGCAACCCGTCGGCCATCCCGTTCAAGAAGGGCAATCCGAAGTTCGCCAAGGCGATCGACGACGCGATGACGCAACTCGAAGCCGATGGCACCTTCACGAAGATCTCGGACAAGTGGTTCGGCATCGACGTGACCAAGCCGATCTCGCAATGATCCGGCAATGATCGCGAGCGCCGCACAGTCCGGCTGACGCGAAGGGCGGCATCGCACGATGCCGCCCTTCGCACATATGCCTCCATTGCAAACCGCGCCACTTCCATTCGTTACCTACGCCCATGCCCATCTATACGCTCATCATCCAGTCGCTGCCGGTGCTCGCACAGGGCGCGGTGCTGACGGTCAAGTTCGCCGTGCTTTCGATGATCTTCGGGCTCATCGGCGGTGCCGTGCTCGCGCTCATGGGCATCAGCTCGAACCGCACGCTCGTGTTCATCGCGCGCGTGTATGTGAGCCTGATGCGCGGCACGCCGCTGCTCGTGCAGATCTTCGTCATTTATTACGGATTGCCGAGCGTCGGCATCTCGCTCGACCCGACGCCCGCAGGCGTGATTGCGCTCTCTGCGAACGTGGCGGCCTATCTCTCGGAGAGCATGCGTGGCGCGATTCTCGGCATTCATAGCGGACAGTGGCTTGCGGCCTATAGCCTAGGCCTCTCGCGCACGCAGACGCTGCGCTACGTGATCGCGCCGCAGGCGTTGCGCATCGCCGTGCCGAGTCTCTCGAACAGCCTCATCAGCCTCATCAAGGACACCTCGCTCGTTTCGGTCATCACCGTGACAGAGCTGCTGCGCAGCGCGCAGGAAATCATCGCTTCGACGTATCAGCCGCTGCCGCTCTATCTCGCGGCCGCCGCCGTGTACTGGGTGCTTTGCCAGGTGCTCGAATGGGTGCAGCACTGGTACGAAAGGCGCCTCGCGCTGCCTGCGCGCCACTGATAGCACATGCGTTTACAGACACGGCCCGCACATGCGGGCCGTTTCGCTTACGGGCCGCTGTTTAGCGTGTCATTCGCACGGAAAACGCAGTCCGAGCGCCGCTCGCGCCGCGTCGGCCATGGCGAGCATGCGGCGCGAGGTATCGTGCGTCATCACCGGGCTTTCGAGCGCACCCGCGCGCAGCAGCTCGCAGAAGTGCGCCGTTTCGTAGTTGAGGCCGCCACCCTCGAACGGCTCGTCGAGTTCGACGACGCGGCCATCCACATAGCGCACCGTTGCGCGAACCGGATTCCACCAGTTCGCGTGTATCGTCACGTTGCCGTGCGGCCCCGCCAGCAGTGCGTCGCCATAACCGTGCAGATCGAGCCCGCAGAATAATTGCGCAATACCGCGCTCATGCTGGCAATTGAGACTCGCGAAGGTATCCACGCCAGTCGAGCCGAGGCGCCCGACGGTCTGCACCTCGCGCGGCGCGCCGAGCCAGTCGACGGCAAGAAACATTTCGTACACGCCGATGTCGAGCAGCGCACCGCCCGCTTGCTCGAACGAAAGCGATGGATGGTCAGCAGGCACGCTGGCCACCGAACAGCCCGCGCGCACGAGCCCGACCGGCCCGATGGGGTCATCGTCCAGTTGCGCGCGCAACTTTCGATAGAGGGGATAAAACGGCGGCTTCATCGCCTCCATGAAGAGGCGCTGCGCGCGGCGCGCCGCGTCGAGCACGCGTTCGAGCTGCGCGCCGTTGACCGTGGCGGGCTTTTCGCACAGCACGGGCAGGCCGGCTTCGAGCGCGGCAATGGCGTACTGGGCGTGACTGTCCTGCATCGTGGCGATATACACGGCGTCGATGCCGCTCGCGAAGAGCGCATCCACGCTCTCGCACGCCTGCGCGCCGCAGGTCGCGGCAAACGCCTGCGCAGTGGCCGCGCGCCGCGACCAGACCGCTTCGACGCGCGCATGCGGCACGTGCGCGACGCCCTGCGCGAAGCGATGCGCAATGCGGCCCGCGCCGACGATGCCCCAACGTATCGTTTGTGTTTCGCTCATGTGCTGCGTGCTCCGGCTGTGAAGTCGAGGGCGGCCGCACGACGTACGTCATGTACGTCACGCGCGGCGCACCCAAAGACACGCACGATACCGGCACACGCGGCGCGCCGCAATGCGCTCGCATCGATCCACGCACAGCGCCTGGATCGATGCGAGCGAAGCGACGCCGCGAACGGCCTTAGCGCTGCTCCAACTCCGGCGCGAGCGCGCGAGTGAGTTCGTCGGCGGTGTATTCGATCATCGCGAGCGCGGCCGCTTCGGCTTCCTTCGGCGCACGCCGCTCGATCGCTTCGACGATGCGCCCATGGGCCGCCACGACGTTGTTCCAGCCGCCGTCACGCGTGCTGAGAATCGGATTCACCAGCGAGAGCGCGCCACGAATGATCGCGGCCATCTGCTGATAAAACTGATTCCCGCTCGCCGCGAGGATGCGCGTGTGCAGAAGCGCGTCGGCGGTCTGGAAATTCGGATCGTCGGTGCTCGTCTGGCGCAGCGCCTCGAACGCCTCGCGAATGCCGGCAATGTCGGCCGCGCTCGCGCGTGTGGCCGCGAGCGCGCACGCCGCCGGTTCGATCAGGCCGCGAAATTCGATTACGTCGCGCAAAAACGTCTTGTCCGGTTTCGAGCGGAAACGCCAGTTCACGACGTCCTCGTCGATCATGCGCCAGTCGCGCATGGGCCGGATGCGCGTGCCTATTTTCGGCCGCACGTCGAGCATATGACGCGCGAGCAGCATGGAGAGCGCCTCGCGCATCACCGTGCGGCTCACGTCGAACTCCTTCGAGAGGATGTCCTGCGGTGGCAGCACGGCGCCATACCGCTCCTCGACGATGCCTGAAATCAGCCCGTCCATCACCTTGCTGACGAGCGAGCGTTCCTTGTTCCCCAGTTCCATGACCCTACCCCCCCGATGTGGGCGTTATCGCCCCTGTTTGCCGGATACTGCGCGGGCCCTCGTGCGTCGTCGAACTTAGGTATTACGTTGCATGCGCTTCGCATAATTCGCCAGCCAGGATATCTCCTGACATGATGCTTGCGGCATGCATCTTGTTCGTATTTACGCGTGTTACGTCGGCCCTTGCGCTGCTGTTTTTGTAAGGCGATCGTATGGATCGCCCGCTTACTTCAATCGGCACGCTTTCAACTGGCTTCAAATCGATCGGCAGTCCCTGGCTGTGCATATGCAGGGATGCCGGCGTGCATGTTTCTTCTGCGCACGCTTTTTCGCGCGCGGCCCAACATCGTGCTTTTCAATGTTGTACTTGTTCACCGTTGTATCCGGCCGTACTCATCGTCGAAGCGCACGATGTCGTCTTCGCCCAGATAACCGCCTGACTGAACCTCGATGATCTCGAGCGGCGTCTTGCCCGGATTCTCCAGCCGGTGCCTCACTCCCAGCGGGATATAGGTCGATTCGTTTTCCGAAAGCAGGAAAACCTCCTCGCCGCGCGTGACGCGCGCCGTGCCACGCACCACGGTCCAGTGCTCCGCGCGGTGATGATGCATCTGCAGCGACAGCCGCCCGCCCGGCTTCACGACGATGCGCTTGACCTGGAAGCGTTCGCCCTGATCGAGCGAGTCGTAGCAGCCCCACGGCCGCTCCACGCGCCGGTGATGCTGCGCGACCGCGCTGCGCTCCTGCCTGAGCTTGCCCACGATCGCCTTGACGTCCTGCACGCGATCTCTCGCCGCGACGAGGACCGCGTCGGCCGTTTCGACCACCACCACGCCGTGGACACCCACGCAGGCCACGAGCCGTCCGTCCGAATGTGCGAACGTGTCGGTCACGTCTTCGAACATCACGCGCCCGCGGGCCACGTTGCCGCTCTCGTCCTTGTTCGACACCTGCCACACCGCATCCCACGCGCCCACGTCGGACCAGCCGGCCACGAGCGGCACGACCACGCCCGCGAGCCGTGCGTCGGCGCCGAGCGACTCCATCACCGCGTAGTCGATGGAATCGGACGGGCACGCGGCGAGCGCTGCTGCGTCGAGATGCACGGTGCCGTCGGCGTCGATGGCGGCCGCCTCGAACGCCGCCGCGCATTGCGCCGCGATAGCCGGCCGGCAGTGCGCGATCGCGGCAAGCCACACCGATGCGCGCACCACGAAAATGCCGCTATTCCAGAGGTAATCGCCGGAGGCCACGTAAGTCGCCGCGAGTTCGGCGCCCGGCTTTTCCACGAAGCGCTCGATCACGCGTGCGCCGCTCGCGCCGAGCGCCGCGCCCGCGCCGATGTACCCGTAGCCGGTCTCCGCGCGCTGCGGCGGCACGCCCAGCGTGACGATCGCGCCGCGCGCCGCATACCCCACCGCTTCTTCGAGTGCGGCGGCAAACGCGGCGCGATCCGCGATCAGGTGGTCCGCCGGCATGGCGATGAGCACCGGGTCGCTGTCGCATCCGGCAAGCGCGCCATCGCGACCGAGCGTCGCCTCGTGCCCGGCGCGCGCCGCCAGCGCCGCCACAGTGAGCGCCGGCGCCGTGTTGCGCGCGACCGGTTCGAGCACGACGCGAGCGGGCGTGCCGCTGCGGCCGAGCCGGTCGACGGTCATGAGCCGCAGTTCCTCGCTGCTCACGACGACAGGCGCGGCCTTGCGGATCGCCGCGCCCGCCTCGGCATACACCCCGTCGAGCCGCCGCACCGTGGCTTCGAGCAGCGACTCGCCGTCGAGCACGTCGATCAGCTGTTTCGGGCAGTGCTCGCGCGAGAGCGGCCAAAGCCGCGTGCCCGAGCCCCCGGCCAGCACCACGGGCTGAACGATGAGCGCGACTTCGGGTTCATTGGCTGCCGCGATCAAACCGGCAGGCGTCACAAGCTGATTCATGCAGTGAGCTCCCCGTTGAAATACGTCGGGTCACGTCGACGAACGCCGCGCCTGCCTGCCGGCGGGCTCGTGCGAAGCGTCACGCGCCTCCCGGACCTCTAAAGCCTCACAACGCCTCGAGGCTTTTTACGGACCTCATTGGAGCAAACCTCGGCATGCCAATCTGTACGCATACCCACACTGATCGCATGCGCAACGGCGGGCGCGCCGTAAAGCCACTCGCACGCGACGTTTCAGCGCCGAACTTTTTTTCGGCGGCTTCGTTTGCGTTGCAACAGAACTGAATCAAAACCGCTTGTTTTCTGGTCGCTGCCCGAATCGCCCCGGAGCCATGTTTCAACGAGGAGCCATTTCTGAATCCCCCGCTCGACAGGGGAAATAATTCAATGAAATCACCGGCTTGCGACTTCCACCGAGGCGATGCGCAGGGCGGTGGTCCGCGAATTCGCCGTACAAAACTGAAACAAAAATGCGGTGTTTCGCCGCGCTGCCGCATGGCCGACTCGCGCTCAGCCGCTTCAATGCGTGCTTTCGCACCAACTGGCACACACCCTGCTAAAGAGAGATCGCCACACGAGCGCAGATGCGGACGAACGAAACCGCGCAGACAAACGCGAGAGTGGGACGAGGCACGAACAAGCGGGACTATGGGGCCGGCACGACGAACACAAGAGCCGCACGGGAAACGGCAGACAACAACGAGTTCGGCGCACGGAATCAAAAAACAGGAGGCGGCTCGCGCCGCTTCGCACGAGGACCAGTCATGTTAACCCTTCAATCCGATCTTCACGGCAACCATTTGCTGGGCGCCCTCCCGTCGTACGAATGGCAGGCTCTCGCCCCGCACCTCGAACTCGTTCATCTGCGCACCGAACAGTTGATCTGCGATTCCGGCCAGCGCATTCATCACGTGTACTTTCCGACTACCGCGATCGTCTCGCTGCTTTCGACGATGGAGGACGGCAGTTCGGTCGAAATCGCGGCAGTCGGCCGCGAAGGCATGACGGGCGTGCCCGTGCTCACGGGCGGCGAAACGATGCCGAACCGCGTGCAGGTGCAATGCGCGGGCTTCGCCTATCGCATGAGCGCGCAAGCCCTCAAGCAGCAATTCGCGCGCTCGGACTTCCTGCGCCGCCTCATGCTGCTCTATATGCACGCGCTGCTCACGCAGGTCGCACAGACCGCTGCGTGCAATCGTCACCACTCGCTCAGCAAGCAGCTGTGCCGCTGGCTGCTGATCGAAGTGGACCGCGTGGCGTCCAACGATCTCAGCGTCACGCAGCAGCTCATCGCCGACATGCTCGGCGTGCGCCGCGAAGGCGTTACCGAAGCGGCCGGCAAGCTGCACGACGAAGGCCTGATCCATCACAGCCGCGGCCATATCCGCGTGCTCGATCGCGAGGGCCTCGAAGCCCGCGCCTGCGAGTGCTACGGGCTCGTGCGCCGCGAATTCGACCGGCTGCTGCCGCGCCTGCACCAGGCGGAAACAGTCGAATGAGCGCGTAATCGCGCGCGTTTTCGTTGCGCACCGCGAGTTCATTCGCGTCTCGTCAAGCAAAGTCGAAGGGAACAGCATTGCACAGGATTCCGAATCGATCGCATCTTGCGGTGCCAGCTGAAGAGAACAGGAGCGCGCCCTCTTCTCTTCAGCCTTGCGCGATTCAATGAGCCGAAGGCACGACCGCCTGTGCAAGCGGCAAGGCGGGCAAATGCTCGCGTTCGCGCACGAACGGGTCGGTCGGCTCCTGAAGCTTCGAGTCCGGGCTCGTGTCGGCATTGCGCAATTGCATGGGTGCGCCGTCGTTCTTCGCGACCTTGCGATTGTCGCCGCAAGGATGATCGGTCAGCGCGGCAGCCTCGCGGAAGTCGTCTTCCTGACACATGATGTTGAACGCAATGTCCTTGCGGTCCATGCGCCATGCCACAGCCGCATTCAAGCGCTTGTTGCAGTCCATGTCCTTGATGGTGCCCGCCGCCGTCGCGCCCACGCCCACCACCGACACCGCGGCGGAAATGCTGCCCCAGCAGGTCTCGGTCACCGAGGCCGTCAAGGCCGGCGCATAGACCGTCGGCGTCGTGCGCACATCGTAGCCGCCGTGATACGTGACGTCCGACGTACCGCCGCTCGGCAATACGACGGTATTGGAAACCGTGCTCATCTGGCTCGACGTGGACGTGGTCCCCGACGTCATCGTCGGCGTGGTTTGCGCCCACGCGGCGCCTGCAAACAGCAACACCCCGGCAACGGCCATTTTTTGTTTCAGCTTGCTCATTCTTCTCTCCGTGAACGGAAAGGGGGCAGCGCCCCCTCTCCGACGCGCTAGTGAACGGCTGACCCGTTCGGATTACCAGTGCATGCCGCCCGTGAGCGAACCCGAACCGCCCGCTGCGACGATGCCGACGCCGCCATCGGCATTGGCCGTGCCGGTGCCGTTCGCGCTCGCGTTCGACGTGAAACCCGAGCCGCCGTAGCTGCCGCTCGAACCGTTGAACGACGTGTTGATCACCGACGAATTGAAGTTCTGCGAACCCGACTGCGTGGCGCTCGTGAAGCCGAGCGTCGACGAATTCTGGTTCGTGGTCGTCGTGCCGGTCTGGCCGACGTTGCCGTTAGCCGTCTGGCCGTAAGTCTGCGAGTTGCCGTTTTGCGTCGTGTAGCTCGAACCGAACGTGAGGCTCGCGTTCGAGAACGACTGGTTGCCTTGCGACACCGTAGCGTCGATATGACCCGGCACCGTCAGCGCCGACGTGAAACTGCCGTTGACCGACGAGGTCGAGTTCGACGTGAGTGCCGTAGCGCCAAAGCCGACGCCCGCTGCGCCCACCGCCGACGTGGTGGAGGACGACGGCGCGCCCATACCGCCGGCACCGCCTGCGAATGCGGCAGCCGAAGCGAAAGAGAGCATGGCGGCGAGCGAAATGGCCTGAATCTTCTTCATGATTGTGGTCTTCCTGATAAAACAGGGGAACGTTGGATGAATGCGCGCACACTCCCCTGATAGTGCGGGCGCATTTAACACGACTTCAATTGCAATGTCGATAAAATCACTGCATTTACGACGCGCGAATATCCCCGCGGACCAGCCCGATATAGGAAGACCGTTTAATGGAGTTACCAGATTAGATTCGCGCGCAGAACGCCACCAAGCTTTACGCATTCGCGCAAATCAGGCGATCAATGCAGAATTGAAAATCCAGAGAGCAAAAAGGAATACCCCGTAAAACCCTGTGCCTTTTTTCGGACCTGCATTGAATAGTAGTCCGACACAAATCGTTCAACACCCGCTGTTGTCATTATTTCCCCGTGCGCCACGCAGCGTACGCCAGCAACTTTCACGCACCGCCTGACCGAAACCCATGAGCCGCCGCGCATTTTCGCGCGCCGCCCTTCCCCTGTCCGGTCGCTTCGACGTCTCTTTTAGCGAACTTTTTGCATAACGCCGCCGGACGGTGAATTTATATCTCAGACAGTCAGATTATTGCTACGTCATTCGCATTTTTGTGTGCGGTTCTCAACGTAGCGAATTGCGAACGCCTTGAATTCGGAGATTCCCTTTCAAAAATCATCGAAGGGCAAATTGAAGTCTCAGATAGATGCGCGGACAACCAGATCCGGAAAATCGCGTTCTTTTAATGATTAATCGCGACGTTCGGTTCGGCAGGCCACGCAGGCCTGCCGGAATAAAGAGCGGCAGCGCACAGGCAATCAGGCGCAAGCCTGTTGCACGCGCCGCTCGCGCGAGGCCGCTCAGGCCTTGCGGTAATCGATGCGCTCGACGCCGGATTCGCCGCCGAGCAGGCAGAAGTCCGCGCCGCGTGCGGCGAACAGACCCACCGTCACCACGCCCGGCCATGCGTTGACATGCGCCTCGAGCGTGCGCGGGTCGCTGATGCGCAGACCCTTCACGTCGAGAATCTCGTTGCCGTTGTCGGTGATAAAGGGCGAGCCGTCCTTTTGCACGCGCAGCACCGGCACGCCGCCGAGCGCCGTCACGCGGCGGCCAATGGCCGTGCGCGCCATCGGCACGACTTCGATGGGCAGCGGGAACTGGCCGAGCACGTCGACGCGCTTGCTCGCATCGGCGATGCAGACGAACACGTCCGACACCGAAGCCACGATCTTCTCGCGCGTGAGCGCGCCGCCGCCGCCCTTGATCATGGCGCCGGCGCCGTCGATTTCATCGGCGCCGTCCACGTATACGGGCAGCGATTCGATCTCGTTGAGGTCGAAAATCTTGAAGCCGTGTGCTTCGAGGCGCGCGGTGGTCGCGACCGAGCTCGACACGGCGCCGCGGTAGCGGCCCTTGCTCGCCGCCAGCGCGTCGATGAAGCAGTTCGCAGTGGAGCCCGTGCCGACGCCGATTACGACGCCTTCCGGCACGTTCGCGTTGACATAGTCGGCGGCGGCCTGGCCGACCAGTTGCTTGAGTTCGTCTTGAGTCATGGGAGTACAGCCCGAGGAGGAGAAAAACGCGGAATCCGCATAGTTTACCGGAGATGCGGGCACGGGCTGCCCGCATCTCGCAGGATCGCGAAACGGCTGACCCTGCCGGCGGTCAGCGCGCGGCCGAGCGTTGGCGCACCGCTTCGAACAGGCAGACGCCCGAAGCGACGGAAACATTCAGGCTCTCGACCGTGCCCGCCATCGGAATCTGCATGACTTCGTCGCAGGTTTCGCGCGTGAGGCGGCGCATGCCCTCGCCTTCGGCGCCGAGCACGAGCGCGACCGGACCGTCGAGCTTCGTCTGGTAGAGGCTCGCGCTCGCGTCGTCGGCGGTGCCGACCACCCACACGCCCGCGTCCTTGAGCTCGCGCAGCGCACGCGCGAGGTTCGTCACGGTGATATAGGGCACGGTGTCCGCCGCGCCGCTCGCCACCTTCGCGGCCGTGGCGTTCAGACCGACGGCGCGGTCGCGCGGGGCGATCACCGCGTGCGCGCCGGCCGCGTCGGCTACACGCAGGCACGCGCCGAGATTGTGCGGATCGGTCACGCCGTCGAGCACGAGCAAGAGCGGCGAGCCCTGGATGCCGTCGAGCAGCTCCGCGAGATTCTGCGCGAGCGCCAGATCGTGCACGCGGGCCACCACGCCCTGGTGGCGCTCCGTGTGCGCGAGACCCCAGAGGCGCGTTTCGTCGGCCGCGATCACGCGCGCGCCGGCTTCCTTCGCGGTGTGCAGGAAGTCCTGCATGCGGCGGTCGCGGCGCGTCGGATCGTAGTAGACATCCTCGACCGTGGACGCGTCGTGCCGCAAGCGTGCGGTCACCGCATGAAACCCGTAAAGAACCTTGAGACGTGACATGACTGATACAACCCCTGATGAACGTTTCGCGGCGCAGACACAGCGCCGCCAGCAACGATAGTCAGCCGGCCGCATCGTGCGGTCCGGCGTATGCAAGCCGCGCGCCCATGCGGCAAAACCCGGCGCGGCAAGCAAGTGAAAAAACCGGGCACGCGCACGGCGGCGCGGCCCGGATAGGTACTGGCTGCGGAGCGCGTTTGACGCTCCGCATGCATGGCGCTCAGCGCTTCTTGCGCGGCGCCTGCTTCTTGGGCGCCGGCTTCACGGCCGAGCGCTTCTTCGCGGTCTTGGCGGCGCCGCGTGCCGCGCGCGCCTCCTTCACCGCGACGCTCGGCGCCGGCGCAGCCTTCTTCTGGCGCGCCATGTCGCCGCCCGGCAGCGCGCGCACACGCGGTCCACCTTCCATGGTGCTCTTGTCGACCGGCATCGGCCGGTTGCCGCCCGGCTTCACGGGCGTATCGCGCACGAGGCGGAAGTCGATCTTGCGTGCGTCGAGATCCACGCGGCTCACCTGCACGCGCACGCGGTCCGACAGACGATAGCGAATGCCCGTGCGCTCGCCACGCAGTTCGTTCTTGATCTCGTCGTACTGGAAGTAGTCCGAGCCCAGTTCCGTCACGTGCACCAGACCTTCGATGAAGAGCGCGTCGAGCTGCACGAAAATGCCGAACGACGTCACGCCGCTCACCATCCCGCCGTACTCTTCGCCGAGCTTGTCGCGCATGAAGTAGCACTTGAGCCAGGCTTCGACGTCGCGCGAGGCTTCGTCGGCGCGGCGCTCGTTCGCCGAGCAGTGCAGGCCCAGTTCTTCCCAGATCGCCGTGTTGGCGCCGCGGGCGCGCTTGCCGCGCTTCTCCTCGTCCTCGGCCTGCAGCGCGCGGGCGCGCGGCGAGAGCGCGGTATTGAGCTCGACGCCCTCGGGCGCCTGCGGCTGGTACTTCTTGCCCTGCAGGATCGCGTAGATCGCGCGGTGCGTGAGCAGGTCGGGATAGCGGCGAATCGGGCTCGTGAAGTGCGCGTAAGCCTCGTACGCAAGACCGAAGTGACCGATATTGTCCGGGCTGTACACGGCCTGCTGCATCGAGCGCAGCAGCATGGTCTGCAGCATCTGCGCGTCGGGGCGGTCGCGGATGTGCGCCATCAGCGCGGCGTAGTCGCTCGCGTGCGGCGTGTCGCCGCCGCCGAGCGAAAGGCCCATGCCACGCAGGAAGGTGCGCAGGTTTTCGAGCTTTTCGGCGGTCGGCCCCGCGTGCACGCGGTACAGGCCCGGGTGCTTGTGGCGCTTCATGAAGTCCGCCGCGCACACGTTGGCCGCGAGCATGCACTCTTCGATCAGCTTGTGCGCATCGTTGCGCTGGCGCGGCACGATCTGCTCGATCTTGCCTTGCGCATTGCAGACGATGTACGTCTCGGTCGTATCGAAATCGATCGCGCCGCGCTTCTGGCGCGCGGCGAAGAGCGACTTGTACACGCCATAGAGATTCTGCAGTTGCGGCAGCAGCGCCGCGCGGCGCGTTGCCTCGGGGCCCTTGGTGTTGGTCAGCACCGCCGCGACTTCGGTATACGTGAGCCGCGCCGCCGAATGCATGACGCCCGGATAGAACTGGTAGGCCTTGATCTCGCCGCGCGCGGTGATCACCATGTCGCACACGAGCACACAGCGGTCGACGTGCGGATTGAGCGAACAGAGCCCGTTCGAGAGCTTCTCGGGCAGCATAGGAATCACGCGGCGCGGGAAATACACCGACGTGCTGCGCTCGATCGCGTCCACATCGAGACCGCCGCCCGGCAGCACGTAATGCGAGACATCGGCGATGGCGACGATCAGGCGGAAGCCCTCGCCCTTGCCCACCTGCATCGGCTCGCAATACACGGCGTCGTCGAAGTCGCGCGCATCTTCGCCGTCGATGGTGACGAGCGGCACGTCGCGCAAGTCCACGCGATAACGAATGTCGGTGGGACGCACGGCGTCGGGCAGCTTCGCGGCTTCGTCGAGCGCGCTCTTGCTGAACTCGTGCGGCACGCCGTACTTGCGCACGGCGATCTCGATCTCCATGCCCGGATCGTCGATGTCGCCAAGCACTTCCATCACGCGGCCGAGCGGCTGCGAGTGGCGACTGGGGAAATCGGTGAGCTCGACGACAACGACCTGGCCGACCTTGGCCTTCTTGGGATTCTGCGTGACGAGGATATCGTGGCCGATGCGCTTGTCTTCCGGCGCGACGATCAGCGCGCCGTTCTCGTTGAGCAGGCGCCCGATGACACTGCGGTTCGCACGGTCGGTGACTTCGACGATATGCCCTTCCGGCCGCCCGCGCCGGTCATAGCCGACGATGCGCGCAAGCACGCGGTCGTTGTGCATGACCTTCTGCATTTCGCCTTGCGGCAGGAACAGATCGTCCTGCCCGTCGTCGCGCACGAGGAAGCCGTAGCCGTCGCGATGCCCCTGCACGCGACCGGCGACGAAATTCGAAGGATGGGCGAGCTGGTAGTGGCCGCGCGAGTCGAGCCGGATCTGCCCGTCGCGCTCCATGGCGGCGAGCCGCCTGAAGAACCCTTCACGCTCCTGGCGCTTGATGGAGAGCGCCTCGGCGATATCGTTCGCGGTGCACGGCGAGTCGCTGGTCCGCAGCACGCCGAGAATCTCTTCGCGGCTGGGAATCGGATACGGATATTTGCTCAAGGGCTTATCGATGGTTGTTCTCGTTGCGTGGACGTCGGATTTCGCGCGGCCCGAATGTGCGATACATGCGGGCGGCGCCCGGTCTTCGAGTGCTGCAATCTGCCGGCCTGTACGTGGATTGCCTGACCGCTCGCGCTGCGTGCGCCACGCTGCACGCAGCACCAGAATCACGGACTTTGGCCGGCGGAACTTCTGCGAGGCATTCTAACACTCGCATCGCACCCTACGAGCCGTGGGAGCGGCCTTGCGGCGCGACGAGACGGCCACTGCACGCGGTCTGCAACGCCTGGGCAGCCGCGCTTTATCGCCTTCCATAAAACGCTTGACAGCCGTTCCGATCCCGCTATAATTTTGGTCTTTGCTGCACAACACGTTGAACAGCAAACGACACCTTGCCCAGGTGGCGGAATTGGTAGACGCACCAGGTTCAGGTCCTGGCGGTGGCAACACTGTGGAGGTTCGAGTCCTCTCTTGGGCACCAGATTCAAAAGGCCGGCTTCATGCCGGCCTTTTTCATTTCCGGCGGCAGCAGCGAGTACAACTGCCCTGCTATCGCGTAAAACGCAGCAGCCGCGTTCCCGGGATGAAGATTTTTTGAAAAGATTTATTGACAGGCACGCGAAATCGCGTCACAATCTTGTTCTAGCTTGAAGACGTGCCCAGGTGGCGGAATTGGTAGACGCACCAGGTTCAGGTCCTGGCGGTGGCAACACTGTGGAGGTTCGAGTCCTCTCTTGGGCACCACGTCTCATCAAGCAGAAGTTAGCAGCACACAGGATTCATCGAAAAAGCCCGCAAATCTGCGGGCTTTTTCGTTTTGCGGCCTGTATCCGCCTGCCTCGCTCCGTTATGTTTCATGGTATACATTGCCACACGGCACGGCGCGTGCGTGCAAACCCATGACAAGCCGATTGAGGAAGACCGAATGGAACTCGTTGTCGTCGCAGCGATCGTCGCTGTCAGCTTTGGCGCCGCCGCGACCTGGCTGCTCGCAACCCGGCTGCCCGAACACTGGCTCGGCAAGAGCGCCAGTGAGGGCCGTTATGCCCATCTCGGGTTGGAAAACGAGCGCGCCGCCGAAGCGGACCCGCGTCGCGAGCAAGCCCGCATCGATACGCGGCGCGTACGGCGCTCACGCGTGCGCGCAAGAATACAGGGCGCCGCGCGGATGATGCGGGCGTTGCGCCCCGCAATCGCTCGCCGCGATCACGACCGCACCGCCCGCCCGTAACGCTTCTGGGCGCGCCTCAATCGCGCTCACTCATGCGAACCCAGCGGCGAAGGGACGAACGCCGAATCGGCAATCCTCGACTCCTCACCCGACTGAAAGATCCAGCGCCGGCGCATCGGCTGCAAGATCACCTTTGCGCTCACGCCCGCCATCATCGCCACGCAGGCGACCATGTCGAACACCATGTTCCACCCGCCGTGGATCGCCAGCAGCGTAGCGACCGGCACGAGCATCGCCGCGGTCCCCTTCGCGGTATAGAGCGTGCCCGCGTTGCCGGCCGCGTACTTCGCTCCGAACGTATCGGCGCAGGTCGCCGGAAAGTTCGAAAAGATATCGCCGTAGAACAGGAACACGAGCCCCGAGAACAACATGAAGAGATACGGGTCGTGGCCGAACGCGCGCAAGCCCAGCAGCGCGAGTCCCTCGCCGAGAAACGTGATGAACATCGTATTCTCGCGGCCGATGCGATCCGAAATCAACCCGCACAGCGGCCGCGTAAAGCCGTTGCAGAGATTGTTGATCGAGAGCGTCATGGTGAGCAGCGGCAGCGTCGCCGCGACGAGTGTGACCGGCATCGAGGCGAAGCCGTAGCTCTTCGCGATCGGGCCGATCTGCGCCGTCGCGATGATGCCGCCCGCCGCCACGCAGACGAACATCGCATACATCACCCAGAAGACGGGCGCGCGAACCATTTGCCTCGTCGTGTAGTCGGTCTTCGTCGCGACGATGCGCTTCATGCCCGCCGCGTGAGCGGGAGGCTTCGGCCGCACCATCACCAGCGCGAGCAGCATGATGCAGGCACCCTGCAGGAGTCCGAAGAACACGAACGCGCGCTCATAGCCCGACTGCTGGATCATGTTCGAGATCGGAATGACCGTGAGCGCCGCGCCCGCGCCAAAACCTGCCGCCGTCATGCCGGCGGCGAGACCGCGCCGGTCGGGAAACCATTTGAGCGCAGTGCCGACGCACGTGCCATACACGCACCCCGCGCCGATGCCCGAGATCACTGCCGCGACGTAGAGCACCGGCAGCGCGGGCGCCCACGCGTCGAGCACCCAGCCGAGCGCCACGCAACAGGCGCCGCCCATGACCACGGGGCGCGGGCCGAAGCGGTCTACGAGCCAACCCTCCACCGGCACGAGCCACGTTTCCGTCACGATGAAAATCGAAAAGGCGAGCTGAATCGCAGCCTGCCCCCAGTGATGCCGTGCATCCATCGGCACGACGAAGAGCGTCCACGCGTACTGCAGGTTCGCCACGAGCCCCATGCAGAGAATGCCAGCGACGAGCTGCACCCAGCGGTTGTGCCGCCGGGCGGTGTAGCCGCCATCGATACGATCGGTATATGCCACGTTGTCTGCCTCCATCTGTTGTGATTGCGCGCGGGCTGGTTGCGCATCGCCTCGACGCCGGTGCGTCCGCCACTTCCCCCGTTACAGCGAGCGCGGCAGACGTGAGCCCGCCGCGCCTTGCTTCAAACGTCAAGCGGCTTCGAGTTGCCGCAGCAGCGCGTCGACGCTGCCCTTCGCATCGCCAAACAGCATTCGTGTGTTGTCCTTATAGAAGAGCGGATTGTCCACGCCCGCATAGCCGGTCGCCATGCTGCGCTTGGAGACGACCACGGTACGCGCCTTCCAAACCTCCAGCACCGGCATGCCGGCGATGGGACTACCCGCATCTTCCTGCGCGCCCGGGTTGACGATATCGTTCGCGCCGATCACGAGCACGACGTCGGTGCTCGTGAAGTCTTCGTTGATTTCGTCCATTTCGAGCACGATATCGTAGGGCACCTTCGCTTCCGCGAGCAGCACGTTCATGTGGCCAGGCAAGCGCCCCGCAACGGGGTGAATGCCGAAACGCACGCGAATGCCCAGCGCGCGCAGCCGCCGCGTGATCTCGCTGATGGTGCCTTGCGCCTGCGCGACGGCCATGCCATAGCCCGGCACGATCACGACCTCCTGCGCATCGCGCAACAGCGACCCCACTTCGTCCACGCTGGTCGGCACGACTTCGCCTTGCGGCGCCTCGCTTGCCGTGGAACTCACCGTACCGAAACCGCCGAGGATTACCGAAACGAAGCTGCGATTCATTGCGCGGCACATGATGTAGCTGAGAATCGCGCCGCTCGATCCAACCAGCGCACCCGTCGTGACGAGCAGATCGTTGTCGAGCATGAAGCCCGTTGCCGCTGCGGCCCAGCCTGAATAGCTGTTGAGCATCGAGACCACCACGGGCATGTCCGCGCCGCCGATCGCCATCACGAGGTGCACGCCGAGCGCCGCCGCCAGCACGCACATCACGATGAGCGCGTAGAGCGCGTCGCCGCCATCAGGAGCACTGACGAAGCGATAGCCGAGCGCGATGCACGCGCCCAGCACGACCGCGTTGAGCAGATGCCGCGCGCTCAGCACGAACGGCTTGCCGCTCACCGTGCCCTGCAGCTTCAGGAACGCGACGATCGAACCGCTGAACGTGACCGTGCCGATGAAAGCCCCGACATAGATCTCGGTGTCGTGAATCGCGCGCTCGACGCCGCTCATCGGCGCCTTGGGCGAGAGAAAGTTCGCAAAGGCGATGAGCGTGGCCGCAAGACCGACGAAGCTGTGCAACACCGCGACGAGCTGCGGCATCTGCGTCATCTCCACGCGGCGCGCGAGCATCGCGCCCATCCCGCCGCCCACCAGCGCGGCGATGAGCGCGATTTGCAGGCCCGCACCGCCCGTGACGAGCAGTGTGGCAAGCACGGCGATCACCATGCCGGTCACGCCATAAAGGTTGCCGCGCTGCGCACTGGCGGGATGACTCAGCCCGCGCAGACTGAGGATGAAGAGCGTCGCCGCACCGAGCCACGCCATGTTGCCGATTCCGTTGAGCATGACGTCTCCTCAGGTCCGTTGGAACATCTTCAGCATGCGCTGGGTGACGAGAAAGCCGCCCGCGATGTTGATGGTCGCGACGACGAGCGCAATGCCCGCCAGCACGGTCACGATCGTGCCGGCGTTGCCCGGATGCAGCAACGCGCCGATCACGATGATCCCGCTGATCGCATTCGTCACGCTCATGAGCGGCGTATGCAACGAGGGCGTGACGTTCCAGACCACCTGATAGCCGACGAACACGGCCAGCACGAACACGGTGAAGTGCGCAACGAACGCGGGCGGCGCGACCGCGCCGAGCGCGAGCAGCAGCAACGCGGCAACGACGAGCGCCGCGAGCGACCAGACACCGTTGCGGCGCGCGGCCTGCGCGGCGGCTTCTTTCCCGTTGCCGGTCGCGACGGCGACGTGCTTCGCCTGTGCAACCGCTTGCGGCGTGGCCGAAACCTGCACCGGCGGCGGTGGCCAGCACACCTGGCCGCGCTGAATGACAGTGGTGCCGCGCTGCACGACGTCGTCCATATCGACCTTCAACTCGCCGTCTTTGGCAGGCGTGAGATCGGTCAGCAGATGGCGGACGTTGGTCGCGTAAAGCTGGCTCGACTGGTTCGCCATGCGGCTTGGCAGATCCGTGTAACCGATGACGGTCACGCCGTTCGCATTCACGACTTCACCCGGGCGAGTGAGTTCGCAGTTGCCGCCCTGCTCGGCCGCCATGTCGACGATCACGCTGCCCGCGCGCATGCACGCCACCGTCTTCGCGTCGATGAGGCGCGGCGCCGGCTTGCCGGGAATGAGCGCCGTCGTGATGATGATGTCGACCTCGCGCGCCTGGGCCTCGAACAGCGCCATCTCCGCTTCGATGAACTTCGCGCTCATCTGTTTGGCGTACCCGCCCGAACCGCCGCCTTCCTCCTCGATGTCGATGCTCAGGAACTCCGCGCCCATGCTTTCGACTTGCTGGCCGACTTCGGGGCGCGTATCGAACGCGCGCACGATGGCGCCAAGACCGCGCGCGGCGCCGATCGCCGCAAGCCCCGCCACGCCTGCGCCGATCACGAGCACCTTGGCGGGCGGCATCTTGCCGGCTGCCGTGATCTGCCCGGTGAAAACGCGCCCAAAATGCTGGGCCGCTTCGACGACCGCGCGATAGCCGGCCATGTTCGCCATCGAACTCAACGCGTCGAGCTTCTGCGCGCGCGAGATGCGCGGCACGCAGTCCATCGCGAGCACCGTTACCTCACGCGCCGCGAGTTGTTCGAGCAGCGCGGCGTTTTGCGCGGGCCAGATGAAACCGATCAGCGTCGCGCCGGGCTTGAGTCGCTGCACTTCTTCGCTCGAAGGCGGACGCACCTTGATGACGATATCCGCGCCGCTCAAGAGCGCCTGCGCGTCGTCCACGACGCGCGCGCCTGCCGCACGGTAAGCGTCGTCCGGGTAGGAGGCACTGGCGCCCGCCGTCGTTTGCACTTCGACGGCGTAGCCCAGTTTGATCAGTTGTGCCACACTTTCTGGCGTCGCCGCTACGCGTCGTTCGCCTTCGTGTATCTCACGGGGGACCGCAATCGTCATCGCCATGATGCGCCTCCCTGCTGCACAAGAGCGCGCGCTGCGGCGAGAACAAACGGAATCGGCGGCGCGCCAATGCATCTGGCGCGCCGAAAGCGTAGCCACGACTTCATGAAACGTCTCCTATGTCGGCCAGAGTTTGCGCTTCAGCGCCTTATTCTGGTCCCACGCAGTTTGGATTTTTGCCTGATGCTGGAATTCTGTATGCCGCGGCTCGATGAGGGCTTTGCCCTATGACGTGCCCAGGCTGGGCGAATTGCCGCTCTTGAGGAAAGCGAGCGCCGCCTGGCGCGCACCGGCAATCGCAGCCGCCTCGCTTTCGAATACGGTTTCGTCGACCACCCATTGACGGGGCAATACAGCCGCCGCCGGTTCGTCGGCAGCGGGCTCGACCGCGTGGATCGCGGCGAACGCGGCCCAGCCCCCGTTGTGAATCATTTGTCGGGCCGAGAGTTCGACCTCAAAATGTCCGAGTCTTTCGGTATGCATCGAAGAGCTCCCGAGGTTTCAGGATTGCTGGGCCTGTGCTTCGAGTTCGGTGATGCGTTTCTTGAGCGCGCGCTCCTCCTGGAAGCGCGCCGTTTCGTCGCGGATCACGGCGACGATGCCGTCGAGTTCGCCCTGCGGCGAGTGCAGCAACGCCACGGTGAAGGCAATGGAAAGCGCCTTGCCCGCCTTGTCCACGGCCGGCACGCGCAGCACGTCGTTGCCATAGCGCGTCTGGCCGGTCGCCATCGTCTTGTGATAGCCATCCCAATGGCGGCCGCGCAGCCGCTCGGGAATGATCAGATCGAGCGTCTTGCCGAGCGCTTCTTCCTGCGTATAGCCGAACATACGCGTGGCCGCCGGATTCCAGAATGTGATGTCGCCGGCTGCGTCCGAGATGACGATGGCGTCCCCGATGGCGTTTGCGAGCTGCTCGAAATCGATGGCGGATTGCATGCGATGACTCTGTGGGGGATGTCGTTTATCGGCGCCGCGCGGCACGCATTGCACATGCCGCGCGGCGTCCTGCCTGCCACTCTGGTATTGCGGTGCTGCGCGGGCGCAGCGTCGGCCGCGCCTGCTTCCTGCATTCAGCTTGCGGAACTCGACGCGGAGCTCAAACCGCGCGCACCTCGTGCAGTGCCGCGATCTGCTGCGCCGTGTAGCCGAGGTCGGCCAGCACCTGGTCGGTGTGCTCGCCGAGCAGCGGCGAACCCGTGATTTCCGGCTTCAGGTCCGAGAACTTGATCGGGCTGCCCACCGTGAGGTACGAGCCGCGCGCCTTGTGCGGCACTTCGACGATAGTACCGCTCGCGCGCAGCGACGGGTCATTAGCAATTTCCTTCATGCTGAGCACCGGCGCGCACGGAATGTCGAACTTGCGCAGGATGTCGACCGCTTCGAACTTGGTCTTGTCGGCGAGCCACGCTTCGATCGTCGCGAAGATGTCGAAGATATGCGGTTGGCGCGCCTGCGCCGTAGCGTAGTTCGGGTCGTCGATCCATTCGGGTTTGCCCAGAGCACGGCAGATCGGCTCCCACGCGTGGCCCTGCACCGTGAAGTAGATATACGCGTTCGGGTCTGTCTCCCAGCCCTTGCACTTCAGAACCCAGCCCGGTTGGCCGCCGCCGCCTGCGTTGCCACCGCGCGGCACGACGTCGCTGAAGGTGCCGTGCGGGTACTGCGGGTATTCCTCGAGGTAGCCCAGGCGGTCCAGGCGCTGCTGGTCGCGCAGCTTCACGCGGCACAGGTTGACCACGCTGTCCTGCATCGACACGGCCACCTTCTGGCCCTTACCCGTTTTGTCCCGGCCGATCAGCGCCGTGAGAATGCCGATGGCGAGGTGCATGCCCGTGTTGCTGTCGCCGAGCGCAGCGGCGCTCACCGTGGGCGGACCGTCCCAGAAGCCCGTGGTCGAGGCTGCGCCTCCCGCGCACTGCGCGACGTTCTCGTAGACCTTGAGGTCGTCGTAGTGGTGGCCTTCGCTGAAGCCCTTCACCGAAGCAACGATCATCTTCGGGTTGAGTTCCTTGATGCGCTCCCACGTGAAGCCCATGCGGTCCAGTGCGCCGGGGCCGAAGTTTTCGACCATCACGTCCGATTCGCGAATCAGCTTTTCCAGCACTTCCTTGCCTTCGGGCTTCTTCGTGTCGAGCGTGAGCGAGCGCTTGTTGCTGTTGAGCATGGTGAAGTACAGGGCATCGACTTCGGGAATGTCGCGCAATTGCGAGCGCGTCACGTCGCCGGCGCCGGGGCGCTCCACCTTGATCACGTCCGCACCGAACCACGCGAGCATCTGCGTGCAGGCGGGACCGGCCTGTACGTGCGTGAAGTCGATGATCTTGATACCGTCGAGGGGTTTGCTCATTTCTCGTATCTCCTGGTCTACCTGATCGATCTGATCTAGCTGATTTATGGGGCTTATTTCTTCATGGCCGCGCTTTGCGGATTCAGATTCGTGAGACGACCGCTTTCGGTCCCGGCCGATTCGTCGATGACTGCGTTGATCAACGTGGGCTTGCCCGACGCGATCGCTTCGAGCAGCGCGCTCGTGAGTTCTTCGGGCGTCGTCGCCTGATGGCCGATGCCGCCGAAGGCCTCGATCATCTTGTCGTAGCGCGCGTTCTTCACGAACACCGTCGGCGCGACGTCGCAGCCGCCGCTCGGGTTGACGTCCGTGCCGCGATACACACCGTTGTTGTTGAACACGATGGTGCAGACCGGCAGGTTGTAGCGGCAGATCGTTTCCAGCTCCATGCCCGAGAAGCCGAACGCGCTGTCGCCCTCGATCGCCACGACCTGCGTGCCGCTCGTCACCGCCGCGCCGATCGCGAAGCCCATGCCGATGCCCATGATCCCCCACGTGCCCGAGTCGAAGCGCTTGCGCGGCTGGTACATGTCGATGATGCTGCGCGCGTAGTCGAGCGTGTTCGCGCCTTCGTTGACCACGTTGATGTCGGGGCGCGTCTTGAGCACGTCGCGGATCGCGCGCAGCGCGCTGTGGAAGTTCATCGGCGACGGGTTCTTCGCGAGCGTCGCGGCCATCTTTTCGAGGTTCTTGTTCTTGCGTTCGGCCACGGCATCGAGCCACTCTGCCGGCGGCTTCGGGAAGTCAGTGCCGAGACCGGCCACGAGCGCTTCCACGCATGAACCGATGTCGCCGATCACCGGCGCTTCGATGGCGACGTTGCTGTCGATTTCCGTCGGGGCGATGTCGACCTGCACGAACTTCTTCGGTCCGGCGGCCGCGCCCCAGGTCTTGCCTTTGCCATGCGAGAGCAGCCAGTTCAGGCGAGCGCCGATCAGCACCACGGCGTCCGACTCGGCCAGCACGAACGAGCGCGCGGCCGACGCCGACTGCTCGTGCGTGTCGGGCAAGAGCCCCTTGGCCATCGACATCGGCAGATACGGAATACCGCTCTTCTCGACCAGTTCGCGGATTTGCGCGTCGGCCTGGGCGTAGGCGGCGCCCTTGCCGAGCAGGATCAGCGGACGCTTTGCATTCCTGAGCACTTCGATAGCGCGTTGCACCGCATCCGGTGCGGGAATCTGGCGCGGCGCCGCGTCGACGACCTTGATGAGCGATTGCTGGCCCTTCACCGCGTCGATGGTCTGCGCAAGCAGCTTGGCCGGCAGGTCGAGATACACGCCGCCGGGGCGGCCCGAGACGGCCGCGCGAATCGCCCGCGCAATGCCGACGCCGATGTCCTCGGCGTGCAGCACGCGATACGCCGCCTTGGCATAAGGCTTCGCCGCGTTGAGCTGGTCCATCTCTTCGTAGTCGCCCTGCTGCAAGTCGACGATCTCGCGCTCGCTCGAACCGCTGATGAGAATCATCGGGAAGCAGTTCGTGGTCGCGTTGGCCAGTGCCGTGAGGCCGTTCAGGAAACCCGGCGCGGAGACGGTCAGGCAGATGCCCGGCTTCTTCGTCATGTAGCCCGCCACGGCCGCGGCGTTGCCGGCGTTCTGCTCATGCCGGAAGCCGATGAAGCGCATGCCCTCGGCCTGCGCGAGACGGGCGAGATCGGTAATCGGAATACCGACGAGACCGAAGATCGTGTCGATATCGTTGAGTTTCAGCGCGTCGATGACGAGATGAAAACCATCGGTCGTTTGCTGCGCTTCCGGCACAGGGTTCTGCTGTGCCTCGTTGATGCCTGCTTCTGCCATGACGTCTCCTCTTTGGCGGGGCGTTGTGCGATCCGTGATATACAATATTCCACACACAGTATTAGTCAAGACGTTTTTTTATCCATGCCGCGTTTGCTGCACTGCATCGCGCCGCGCTGCACCGTTGCTGTCTCGTTCGATCGCTCGCCAAGCGGCAAACGTTGATGCGGCACACCATGGGCAAACACCTACAATCGGCCCAAACGTCCCAACTAACTTGTTACGGACTCCATACTTTTATTTCAGCATCGCGAGGCTCATTCAGACGGCCTGCGTATCGATGCCCCTGACTCATGCGCCGAGCCGATATGAACCGGCGGATCGACGCGGCGCCCCTACGTGTCAGTCCAGAAAATCGCAGTTGGCTTCCACGAACAGCGCGAGTTCGATCGAGTGCTGCCGCACGAGCTGCTCGACGCGCTCGGTGTCGCGCGCCTCGAGCGCTTCGATAATGCGCATGTGCTCCACGATCGAGCGCGACGCGCGATCGCTCTGCGCGATCGTCATGCGCCGGATCGCGCGCACATGCATGAAGATGTTCTTGATGGTGTCGACGATGATGGGCGACTTCGATAGCTCCACCAGTGACTGGTGAAACATGATGTTCGCTTCCGAGTACTCCTCTATGTGGTCCGATGGCGTCGAATCGCCGAAGGTCGCGAACATGCGCCGCAGACCCGCGATGTCGTCGTCCGAGGCGCGTTGCGTGGCGAGGCGCGCGGCGATGCTTTCGAGCGCGGCCCACATATAGATCATCTCCACGATCTCCTTGCGCGTCTTGCGCAGGATGTAAACACCGCGGCGCGGCACCGTGCGCAGAAAGCCCTCCTGTTCCAGCAGCGTCATCGCCTCGCGAACCGGCGTTCGGCTCACGCCGAGCTTCTCGGTCAATTCCTTCTCGTCTAGCCGGATCTCGTCTCGCGAGCGGTAGATGTCGGTTTCGGCAATGGCCTGCTTGAGCTTCGCGTAAGCCTGATCGCGCAGCGAAGCGGTTGCGTTGATCGGCTCCAGCGTCAAGGTGACCGGGGGCATCCCGGTGACGAATTCTCTTTCGGCGGACATCGGTCGTTTGTCTCCAACGTTCTGTTTAGCCGGCGCTGCTGGATAATTTCATATTTCCAATACAATATATCAGTACAGCGCTCATGGCTAAGCGGGGTTTACGCGGACCGGATGCAGGTCTCGCTAGATTGGCCAGCCTAATCCTCAATCCATACAGCCTTACTTATATTTTTCTAAAAAAACTTTAACTATCGGTTATTCATTGGCGCTTCTACTCTTGCTTCACGCCACTCGACATGAGGAGACAGCCATGAGCCACCTGGACACCCGCCAAGATCGTCAACTGGAAGCGCAGCTGTGCGCGTTCAATACGGCATTCGCCGAACTCGGCCTGCGTTTTCGCTGGGATGCACGTACGCTCTACTCGCTCGCATCGATCGCCGGCGAATATGCGTGCGTCGCCGCCTATATCGAGACGAATCACCCGCATCTGCTGAAGGCGTACAGCATGGAGTTCCTGTGCGAGGCGATCCTTGCTCGCAAGAACGCACAGGCGCCCGGTGAATGGCCGTTGGCCGCGCCCGCTCAACGCGGTTCACAGGAATGGGGAATGGCAGCCGCGATGGAGCAGGATTGGCGCGAAGGCGGTTTGCCTGCACTTGCCGGCGCCTGATGCGCAAGGGCGAAGTGCGAGCCCGATAAAGACGAAACCCGGCTGGATTCGCGCGCATTAGCGCGCTATCCAGACGGGGTCGATATTGAAGGACAACGAAAGAGAATTGCGCGGGCCTGCGCGTTCAGGCGTTGCGGCGCGCCTCGGCCTCTTGTTCCTGCAGCTTGCGCCACAGAATCTTGCCGCTGCCCGACTTCGGCAGGGCGTCCACGAACTGCACGATGCGCGGCGCTTTGTACGCGGCCATGTTGTCGTGCGCCCAGGCGATGATGTCGTCTTCGTTCACGCTGCCGGCCTGTTTCGGATCGAGCACGACCACGGCCTTCACGGTCTCGCCGCGGCGCGCGTCCTGGGTACCAATGATGCACACCTCGTTGATCGCCGGATGCCGGTACATCAGCGCCTCGACCTCGGCCGGCCAGACCTTGTACCCCGACGCGTTGATCATGCGCTTGAGGCGGTCGGTCATGAAGTAATAGCCTTCTTCGTCGCGCCGCACGAGGTCGCCCGTGCGCAGGAAGCGCTTGCCGTCGCGTTCGATGAACGCTTCGCTCGTCGCCTTGGGGTCGCGCCAGTAGCCCTGCATCAGCTGCGGCGCATGCATGATCAGCTCGCCCGATTCGCCTGGCGGGACCTCCTCCAGCGTGATCGGATCGATCACGCGCGAGTCGACATCGAATACCGGAATGCCGAGACATTGCGGCTTGGGACGCTGCGGCGGATTGATATGGGTGCCTGCCATCGTTTCCGACATGCCGTAGCCCTCGACGAAGTCGAGCCCGGTGAGATCCTTGAGCTTCTTGACGACTGCGTCGGGCATCGTCGCGCCGCCGCCGCGCATCCAGGCGAGGCTCGACAGGTCGTACTCGTGAATGCGCGGGTTCGAGATGAAGTCCACCACCATCGTCGAGATCGCCTGCCAGCCGTTGATGCGGTAATGCTCGATCGCACGCGCTGCAGCGTCGCGATCCCAGCGCGGCAGCAACACCACCGTCGAGCCGTTGTAGATCGGACTGTTCATGCCGCCCTGCATACCGGTTACGTGAAAGAGCGGCAGCACCGAAAGCTGTACGGCATCCTGATTGCTTCCGAACCAGTTGCAACCGCCCACGGCCGTCGCCATCACGCTGCGATGCGTGTGCATGCAGCCTTTGGGCTTGCCCGTCGTGCCCGAGGTGTACGGCATCACGCAGAGGTCGTCGGGACCGGCGGTCAGCGCGCCGGGTACGCAGCGCGCCTCGAGCACGTCGACCCAGTGCGCAACGCCCGGACCGCTCACAGTGCGCGGTGCGCTCACGAACTCGGGCGGCGGCGAAAACGGCTCGCACCTCAGATAGTCGCTATACGTCGCAACGAGCAGATGCTGCAGGCCCTCACCTTCCTGCACGAGCGGCGCAATACGCGGGTAGAGGTCCTGCGCGACGAAAGCCGTGGTCGCGCCGCTGTCTTCCACGTAGTGCGCGAGTTCCTCGGTGAGGTTCATCGGGTTGACCGGCACGACCACGGCGTTGGCGCGCAGGATGCCGTAGTAAGCGATGACCCACTGTGGGCTGTTCTGCATGTAGAGCAGCACGCGGTCGCCGGCCTTCACGCCGCATTCCTGCTGCAGATAACCGGCTACGCGCTCGGCCTCGTCCTTGAACTGCGCGAATGTGACGGGGGTGTCGTAGAAGACGATGAACGGCTTGTCGGGATAGCGTGCCGCCGACACCTCTGCGTTATAGAAGAGGTTCGTTTGCGGAATGCTCAGATGCGGGGAAAGATGCGAGGGCCAATGCGGCGAGGCCGGCAGCGGCGATGACGGTGAATGTGCAGAAGGCGTCGGGGCGGACGTGGACATGGCGGGCTCCGTCGGGCAAGACTTGTGAAGAACGCGGCCGCCAACTGCTCGCTGAGCGCTGGCGCCGCGTACCGTGCGCAATCAGACGATGCTCGCGCCGCCATCCACGGCGAGATATTGACCCGTCATATGCCGAGACGCCCGGCTCGCGAGAAACACCACGGCGCCCTTGAGATCGTCGTCGTCGCCGAGACGGTGCAGCGGCGTATGGTCGATCACCACCTGTCCCAGCTTATCGAGCAGGCCCGCCGACATCTTCGAGGGAAAGAAGCCCGGGCAGATCGCGTTCACGTTGATGTTGTACTTGCCCCATTCGGCAGCCAGCGCACGCGTAAAGTTGATGGCCGCCGCCTTCGAGGTGTTGTACGCGATGGTCTGCATGGGTCCGAGCGCCCCCTTCAGGCCGGCAATCGAAGCCACGTTGATGATCTTGCCACGCTGGCGCGGGATCATGCTGCGCTTGCCCACTTCGCGCGCGAGGAAGAACGGCGCGTTCACGTTCAGGTTCATGACCTTGTGCCACGCCTCGTCGGGATAATCCTCCGCAGGGGCGCCCCACGTGGCGCCCGCATTGTTCACGAGAATGTCGATCTGCCCGCCGGCCGCCAGCGTCTCGTCCACGAGCGGCTTGACGGCCTCGGCGCACTGCAGGTCGCTCACGATCGTGGTCGCCTTGATGCCGAGCGCCTGCAGATGGGCCGCCGCCTCGGCCAGCTCGTCGGCCTTGCGCGCCGTGATCACCACGTGGCAGCCCATCTCGCCGAGCGCCTGCGCCATCTGCAGACCCAGCCCGCGCGAGCCGCCGGTGATGAGTGCGACCTGACCGCCCAGTTCGAACATTTCCCTGACCCGCATGCTTTCGTCTCCTTGATGTCTGTCGACCGGCCGACGTTCCGGATTGCGGAACGCGATGAGATGCCAAGGATTCTAGCGACGCCCGCTAGTCAGGAAAATAGGGAAAAGCACGACCGTTCATTAAACGGCATTTGTGCTTTTGCCGCCGGCGATATGCGGGCTGAGTCGGCTGAAAAAGCAAACATGCGGCGAGTTAATTGCGCGCGCAACCGTTGCAATCGCGCGACAGCCAGCGTTTTCACCCCTTCACCAAGCGTCTATCATCGGCCCCCCGGCCGGCATCCACTGGCTCGGCATACGAAAAATTCGGGCCCCGGCACCCCGGCGGCCCGACGCACTGACAACACGCAGCAGAAGAAAGGATTCCACCGTGAGACATACCCAGATCGCATCCGCCGTCGGCGGCCTCGCCCTCGCATTGGCTTGCCAGCACAGCTTCGCGCAAAGCTCGGTCACGCTGTACGGCATCGTCGACACCAGCATCCGCTACCTCACGAACGCCAACGCGCACAACGACAACGAACTGCAGATGACGCAAGGTCCGGTCACCGGCAGCCGCTGGGGCCTGAAGGGCTCCGAGGATCTGGGCGGCGGCCTCTCGGCCGTATTCCGCCTCGAGAACGGGTTCAATCTCTGGAACGGCCAACTGGCCAGCTCGAATACGCTGTTCAGCCGGATGGCGTACGTGGGGCTGTCGAGCAACAAGTACGGCACGGTCACGATGGGCCGTCAGAACACGCCCCTGTTCGATCAACTGGGTAACACCTTCGACCCGCTGACCGTAGGCAACTTCGACCAGGACGGCTGGCTGCCGGGCGCACTCGGCTACGGTCTGCGTGAGAACAACTCGGTCAAGTACGACGGCAAGTTCGGCGGCCTCGAAGTCGAAGGCATGTACAGCTTCGGCGGCGTGGCAGGCAGCGTCGGCGCGAGCAACATGTACGGCTTCACGGCCACCTACGCAGCCGGTCCGGTCTCGCTGCTCGCGGGCTACCAGCAGAATAGCGACGCACACAACAACAAGTACCGCGTGGCCAACCTCGGCGCGGTCTATGCGCTCGGTCCGGTGCACCTGTACGGCGGCTGGCTGTGGGGGCAGGACAATACGGGCGTGGTCGACCAGTACATGGCAGCCGCAAACTCGCCCGCGGCGATCAACTTCGTGACGCCCGTGACGAAAACCAACCGTATCGACAACGGTCTCTATGCGGGTGCCACGTGGCAGGTCAGCTCGCCGCTGTTGCTGACCGCAGCGTACTACTACGACCACGCAAAGAACGGCCTCAATGAAGACGGCGTGACGCTCAGCACCGGCGTGCGCTACTCGGCAGTCCTGCTGGCCGAGTACTCGCTGTCGAGGCGCACCGAAGTCTATGGCACGGTCGACTTCATGCGCGGCACCGGTTCGGCAACGGCCGACTTTCCGGGTCGCAACAACCAGACCGGCGTCGCCGTCGGCTTTCGCAACATCTTTTAGTAGCGGATTGCCTCGCCGGGTCTGATGACCGGCACGGCGGCGGCGGGGCATCTGGATAGCGCACACGAGTGTCAACGCGCGCCTTCTCAACGCAAACGAGCGGACAAATGCCCGCTCGTTTGCATTCATTCATGCGCATCGATTAACTCATTCGCACATTGAGTGACCTTCATTTAAATTACATTTAAATTACGAATAAAACAAAAAGCTTTCGCATTTAGCTGAATCCCCCAGGGATTACTACGGGTTCCAGTCAACATGCATGCAAATGTTTAATGCCGGGCGTACACTGCTGGCGCGTAGCCCATTGCGGGGGGGCCGCTCCAAGCCACACAATCAAGCCACACAAGGCAATGCCGACACATGCATGAGATCGCGCGAGGTGCGCAAGCGCCAATTGCGATCGACAGGAGACATGGCATTGCCCCTAGTATCACAGGAGAACAATCAACATGAGCTGGACGCGTGAACAGAAGAACGTCACGATCGCGGCGTACCTGGGATGGACGCTCGATGCATTCGATTTCTTTCTGATGGTTTTCGTTCTGAAAGACATCGCCACCGAATTCAACACCAAAATCCCCGCAGTGGCTTTTGCCATTACGCTGACACTGGCCATGCGTCCGCTCGGCGCGCTGATATTCGGCCGCCTCGCCGACAAATACGGCCGTCGTCCCACGCTGATGGTCAACATCGCGTGCTACTCGATACTCGAACTGCTCACGGGCTTCTCGCCCAACCTCGCGACCTTCATCGTCCTGCGTGCGCTCTTCGGCGTCGCGATGGGCGGCGAGTGGGGCGTGGGCTCGGCGCTCACCATGGAAACCATTCCGCCCAAGTCGCGCGGCATCATTTCCGGGCTGCTGCAGGCGGGCTATCCGAGCGGCTATCTGCTCGCCTCGATCGTGTTCGGTGTGCTGTACCAGTACATCGGCTGGCGTGGCATGTTCTTCGTCGGCGTGCTGCCCGCGCTGCTCGTGGTCTATGTGCGTATGCACGTGCCCGAGTCGCCGGCCTTCAAGGAGATGGAAAAGCGCGCGCGTCCGAGCCTGCTCACCACGCTCAAGCACAACTGGAAGCTCTCCCTGTACGCCATCGTGCTGATGACGGCGTTCAACTTCTTCTCGCACGGCACGCAGGATCTGTATCCGACCTTCCTGCGCGAACAGCATCACTTCGATCCGCACACGGTTTCGATCATCACCATCGTGCTCAATATCGGCGCGATCGTGGGTGGCCTCTTCTTCGGTCGGATTTCCGAAAGTATCGGCCGCCGCAAGGCAATCTTCATCGCCGCGCTGATCGCGCTGCCGGTGCTGCCGCTGTGGGCGTTCTCGCAAGGGCCGGTGCTGCTCGCGCTCGGCGCGTTCCTCATGCAGATTTCGGTGCAGGGCGCCTGGGGCGTGATCCCGGTTCACCTCAATGAAATTTCGCCTGACGAAGTGCGTGCGACCTTCCCGGGCCTCGTCTATCAGCTCGGTAACCTGTTCGCTTCGGTGAACGCCACGCTGCAGGCGTCGCTCGCCGAAACGCACAACCAGGACTACTCGATGGCCATGGCGATCGTCGCCGGCACGGTCGCCATCGTGATCGCTGTGCTGATCCCGTTCAGCCGCGAACGTCGAGGCATCGACATGACGCAGACCGCGAAAGAGGTGTCGGGCGTCTGACGTGCCCGCGGCCCCGTAACGCCGCACCGCAGCACCACCATGAAAGGCCGTGCCGGGTTCGCCCGCACGGCCTTTTTTGCTGGTTTTGACGATGGTCGAACACCCGCGTGCGCACACAGGGTAAGACCTCCTGGCCGCACGGCGCGCGGCGTTGCATGATGAAAGGCACTCGGTTGCGCTACCGTCCGGAGATCCACTATGAGCGACACGCCCCAGCCCGATCCGGCGAGCCCGGTGGCAGCTTGCGCACCTCAGGCGGCACCACCTCAGGCGGCCCCTCCCAACACCGACGGCATCTGGTACGCCTCGTACCCTCCCGGCGTGCCGCGCGAAATCCCCGCAAGCCAGTACGCCTCGCTCACCCATTACTTCGACGACTGCACGGCGCGCTTCAGCAAGCGCGTCGCCTACGTGAGCGCCGGCTCGCCGATGACCTACGCCACACTCGCCCGCAAGGCCACGGCGTTCGCATCCTGGCTGCAAGGCGCGGGCGTGCAGCCAGGCGAGCGAGTCGCGATCATGCTGCCCAACACCTTGCAATATCCGGTTGCCCTCTTCGGCGCGCTCAAGGCCGGCGCCGTGATCGTCAACGTCAACCCGCTCTACACCGTGCGCGAGCTCGAGCATCAGTTGCAGGACAGCGGCGCGCAGACCATCGTCGTGTTCGAGAACTTCGCCGCCACGCTCGAAGCGGCGCTGCCCGGCACACAGGTGCAACGCATCGTCGTGACGGCGCTCGGCGACTTGCTGGGCGAAGGGCTAAACCTCAAGGGCCGCTTCGTCAACGTCATGCTGCGCCACGTGAAGAAGATGGTGCCGCCCTACCACCTGCCGCGTGCCGTGCGCCTGCTCGACGCACTCGCGCAAGGCGCGCGCGCCCCGCACGCGCCGATGGCGACCCACGCCGACGATCTCGCGTTCCTCCAGTACACGGGCGGCACCACGGGTGTCGCGAAGGGCGCGATGCTCACGCACGGCAACGTGCTCGCGAACGTGCAGCAGGCAAAGGCGTGGATTGGCAACCAGTTCGACGCCAACGCCGAGACGGTGCTTACACCCTTGCCGCTCTATCACATCTATTCGCTCACCATCAATGCGCTGATCTTCCTCGCGCTCGGCGGACGCAACATCCTGATCGCCAATCCGCGCGACATGAAGCGCGTGATGAAGGTACTGGAGCACGAGACGTTCAGTTGCATCAGCGCGGTCAACACGCTCTATAGCGCGCTGCTCGACAACGCGGCGTTCCGCCAGCGCGACTTCTCGGGCCTCAAACTCGCGATGGCGGGCGGCATGGCCATGCAGAAGGCCGTTGCCGACCGGTTCCGGGCCGTCACGGGCAAGCCCGTCGTGGAAGGCTACGGTCTCACCGAGTGCTCGCCGATCGTTTCGATGAATCCCGTCGATATCACGCATGCAGAGGGGGACGAGGCGCATCCGGAAGGCTCGATCGGGCTGCCCGCGCCGTCCACGCAGGTGCGCTTTCGCAGGGACGACGGCACGTGGGCCGGCATCGGCGAAGCCGGCGAGCTCTGTGTCAAGGGTCCGCAAGTGATGAAGGGCTACTGGAATCGCCCGGACGAAACGGCAGAGGTGTTTGCCGACGGGTGGCTCACGACCGGCGACATCGGCATGATGGATGCGCGCGGTTATATCCGTCTCGTCGACCGCAAGAAGGACATGATTCTCGTGTCGGGATTCAATGTGTATCCGAACGAGATCGAGGACGTGGTCGCGATGCACCCCGGCGTGCGCGAGGTGGCGGCGATCGGCGTGCCCGATCCGGTGCAGGGCGAGCGCGTGAAGGTGTTCATCGTGAAGCGCGATCCCGCGCTCACGGAAGCCGCGCTGATCCAGTTCTGCCGCCAGCAGCTCACGGGCTACAAGGTGCCGCGCATCGTGGAGTTCCGTGAGTCGCTGCCGCAATCGACCATCGGCAAGATCCTGCGCCGCCAGCTGCGCGACGAAGAAATCGCAAAAGCGGCGAAGAAGTCGCAGACATGAGATGTCGATGCGCTATTGCTAAGGTTGCCTAAGCGAAGTCGCGCAGCGTCACCCCGCGCGCGCTGGCTAGCCGCGCGAGTACGAATCGGTCCGAGGGACGCAACGCGCCAGTCAAGTCCGCGCCAGGCTCGAGGCGCCGGGCGATCCGCGCGTGCCACAGTGTGCCGATGTCGCTATCGGCCGTGTCGGCGCAGCCGTCGCCGATGGCCCACGCAACACATCCCGCGCGGGCCGCTGCGCGCGCGAGCACGCGGCCCTGCTCGAGTGCCGGGTCGAACACTGCGGCGCCTGGCGCATCCAACGCTGCACCCGCACGAGGCGCGCGTACGCCCAACGCAACGCTGAGCGCATGCGCCTGCCAAGCCGCGCCTAGCGCCACGGCCCCGGCATCGCAGAGAAAAGCCCGCCTGTCCATCGTGTCCTCCGTGCGCCTTGCAACGAATCCTTCCCGCCAATCGCTACGCAGTCTTGATTAAATCGATCACGTATAGCCGCGCTCCGCACGCCACGCCTCGGGCCAGATGCCCTGCTTGCCCGGCGAGAGCACACCCTGCGGATCGAGTGCGTCTTTCACGGTTTGCGCGAGACGCAACAGCGCGCCGTCGTTGAAGGCGTACTGTGCCGCGGCGTAGTCCATGTAGAGCAGATGCGAGCGGTAGACGCCGTAGCCGGCCGCGCCCGCGTCGCTCATCAGCGCGCGCAGCAGGTCCCCCGCGCGGGCTGCATCGTCGCGGCGCTCACGCGCGAAGATCGCCGCGAATACATGATGCAGATAGCGCCCCGCCGCGGTCAAACCGCCGTAGTAATCGAAACCGTACTCGGCCGCGCGCGCCTTGACGAGTGCGTACTGGCGCAGCGCGTCGCGGCCATCGGCGGGACACAGCGGCGAGAAGTCCACGTGCGCGCCGTCGCCACCGCGCCAGTCGAGCATGCGAAACGCGCTCATCGCGGGAATGCCGGCGAGATTGCGGTCAGCGCCGCCCCGCGGTTCGTCGCCTTCGGCATAGCGACGCGCCGAGAAACGCACACCCGGTACGCCGGCAAACGCACGCTCGACGATGCGCCGTTCCACGTCGATCACCTCGGGCTCGCCATAAAGCGCATAGTGCAGATTCCAGCGGCCCACGCCCAGATCGCGCTGCATCGCGGCGACGGCGGCCTCGGGCATCGCGCCCTCGCCTTCGTACCAGCGAGCGCGAGGCGCGAGGCTCGCGGCGCGGCGGATCGCGCCTTCGATCGCTGCGTGCTGACGTATCGTGCCGCCGAGCTGCAACGCTCGCAGCGTATCGACGAGCACGCCGAGATCGTCCTCACGCGCGAACTGGATCTCGCCGATCACGAAGGCCCGCGGGGCGGGCATGAGCCAGAGCCCCATCTTCGTGACGACACCGTAGTTCGACTGCGTAAAGAGCGCATCGAACGAAGGCCCGTAGCCCGGCCGGTAGAGTTGCCACGCCGTGCCGTTTTCGATCGCACCCATGCCGGTGCGCACTACATCACCGTTGGCGAGCACGACCTCCATGCCGCACTGCGAGGCGGCGTGGTCGCCATAGGCGGTCGTCCCGAAGCCGCGCTCGAGCGTGTTGCCGACCACGCTGCCCCAGCCCGCCGCGGGCGGATCGACCCACAGGCGCAGATGCTGTTCGCGCAGATGTGCGTGCAAATCGAAGTAGCTCACGCCCGGCTCGACGCGCGCCCATGCGAGGCGCTCGTCCACTTCGAGGATCCGGTTCAGGCGCTGCAGGTCGAGGACGACCGAACCCGCCAGACGCGGCGCGGCACCGCCATAGGCGAAGTTGCGCCCCGCGGAAACGGTCCACAGCGGCACGCGCGTGTCGTTCGCGACACGCAGGATCGCGCGGATCTCTTCGACACTTGCGGGGAGGATCGCAGCGGAAGGGGCGAAGGCGTGCGCATCGGCGAGCGGTACGAACGGATCGAAATACGGATCGAGCGCTGCGCCGCCACGGCTGACGTTCGGCGCGCCGACGATGCCTTCGAACGCGGCGAGCGCACGCGCGAAACGGGCCTCGTCGATGCCAGGAGGCAAGGTCGGCGCGGCACGGCGCGCGGGGTCGCTCATGGGCCTGCTCCGCCGGCGTCGCGCATCACCACTGCCCGGGCTTGCCGCCCAGCGCGCCGCATACGTCCAGCGCGATCTCGCGCAGCTTCGGTTCTGTCTGCGGCCCCGAGAGCGCATAGCCCGTGCGTTCGGTGCTCCAGTAGAACGTCCGGCGGTTGCCATCGCGCAAGAGGCGCACGGGATCCCGGTCGCTGGCCGAACTGGCCACGTAGAGCGTGAGGCGCTCGCCCGCATCGTTCTCGTACATGAATTGCGCGGCCGGCCCCGTGTTGCCGGGCAAGAGACGCCCGCCCACCAGCGTATAGCCGTATTCGGCCAGCGACGGCACCGAGAGCGGCTTGCCTAGCCGCCTGGAGAGCCACGCGACGAGATGCGCCTCGTCGGCCGCGCCCACTTCCACGGGATGCCGCTGCTCCGGCGAATACACCGCGTACGCGATGTCGGCGCGGCGCGCAAACGCTTCGGGCGTTTCGCTGCGCGCGGCCGCCGGCGCGGAGACGGCTGCCAGTTCTGGAGCCAGGCCCGGCGCGAGCCGCGGCACGAGCGCCGTGGCCGCCACCGCGAGCCCCGCGCCCACCGCCACCCACGACGCCGCGATGCCGGCGCGCCACCACCACGGCTCGCCCGCACGCAGGACGAACACGGCGGGCGCGCTGCCTGCCGGTTCGGCTGCGCCGGACGCCGCATCCTCGCCCGCGACGCGCGCGCCTTCACACAACGCCTGCAGCGCGGCCTTCTGCGCGCGATAGGCCGCGACGCGCGCCGCTGCACGCGGATCGTCGGCGAGGCGCGCCTGCAGCGCCTCGCACTCGCCCGCGGGCAGTTCGCCGTCGACGAAAGCGCCCAGCATCGTAAGGTCCTCTTCTGGCGAAGCAGGCGGCACGCCTTCGCCGTCGCGTTCGTGGCCGAGATCGTTGTCGTTCATCGTAGCGTCCCCACCACCCTGAGCGGCGCCGCGCGTTGCGCCGGATCGCGCCCCGGATCCTGCACCGGCCCCGTATCGAGCAACGCTCGCAGATGCTCGCGCGCTCGCGACAGGCGCGACATCACCGTGCCGGCCGGCACCCCGAGCACCGCCGACGCCTCGCTGTAGCTCAACTCCTCCACGCACACGAGCAGCAGCACCTCGCGCTGCGCCGCAGGCAACGCATAGAGCGCGCGCTGCAGATCGCGCAGCACGAGACCGTCGACCTCGCCGTGCGGCGCCTCGAGCGTGCGCCACGGCGCAGCTTCGTCGTCGACGGCAATCTCACGCCGGCCGCGCAACTGATCGATGTACAGATGGCGCAGGATCGTGAGCAGCCACGCGCGCAGATTGCTCTGCGGGCGAAACGAAGTCCAGCGCGAAAGCGCACGCTCCGCGGCGTCCTGCACGAGGTCGTCAGCCCAGGCGGCGTCGCCCGTCAAGGCGCGCGCATAGCGGCGCATGGGTCCGAGCTGCGCCACGACCTGCGCTTCGAACTCCGGCGACGGATGACGCAACACGCCGCACGCCGCTCAGTAGCCGCCGCCCGACGAGCCGCCCGAACTGCTCGACGACGCCCCGCCTGAATTCATGTCGCTGCAAGCCGTGAGGCCGGCTCCCGCGACGCCTGCCAGCGCCACACAAACGAGACACGCGAGACCTTTGCGAAACCGCTCCATGATCACCTCCACTGGGTTCATCACCGATATCGCGTTAAACGTTGCAGCGGGTGCGCTTATTCCGCGCAGGCGGCGATTTCGCTTTTCGTGTGCCGCCGCACGGAACGAAGCCCTCGGGCACCGCGAGAATCATCGCAAGCGGATCGAAAACCATCGTGTAATCGTATAAGCGTGTGATCCGCCTCGAATCGGTCGAGCATGGCTGGCCGTCTTGGACTACGCTGTGTGAGTGAGTGCATGCGCGTCGAAAGGTCGCGCGGGTCTGTCAATCCGCGGGCCTATCGTCGGCAGGCCTCTTTCCGAAAACCGCTGTCGCTGCCCATCGCTACCTGTCATCCGGACACGCCCCTTCCCGGCAGCCGACGACAAGGGACGCAGCGATGCATTTTTCGTCAATCTGCGGTCGCGGCCGCGAGCCGGTATAGTTCTGCAGTAAGCTTACTTTCCCGCACGCGCGCTTCGCCGACACAAGGTAGAATCGCGGCGAGCAAACGTTTCCAACTGATTGCGGCATTGCGCCGCCTGGCCAAATCTAGTCCATGCCTTCCGCAGAATCGCACCCGCAAAACGACTTCATGAACGCCGCGCGTAAGGAAAGAAAGCGCGTCGAAATCTATCTGGTCAACGGCATTCGCCTGACCGGATGCATCGAGTCGTTCGATCAGTACCTGGTGATGCTGCGCACGCCCGTTGGCCTGCAAGGCATCTACAAGCGCGCCATTTCGACCATCCAGCTCGACACCGGCACCCGTCCGGGTCCGCGCCCGGGCGGCGCTCGCAGCTCGCACGGCGAGCATACGAGCCGCGGCCCGCACGGCAGCCACGGTGGCCATGGCCCGCGTGAACAACGAGAACCGCGTGAACCGCGCGAGCCGCGTGAAAACTGGTCGGCGCCGTCCGGCGCGCCGTCGGGCGCATCGAGCGCCCCCGGCAATGACCGTGGCTCTCAGGACGGCCCGGTCGTCGTCACGCGCCGCCGCCGCCTCTACGGCGCGGTGAACAACGGCGGCAACGGCGGCGAAGGCTCGGGCAACAGCTAAGCCGCTGCTGGCTGGCGTACTCGCTGCACGGTACGCCGATCACGCCGACATTCAGTACAGTACGGGCGCGCCTTGGCGCGCCTGCTTGTTTGTGCGCGCGTTTTGTACAGCTACGGTGCGGTTGCGTTCAGTTTCGTTCCACCGTCTTCCGACACGCTCTGACAGCCGTGACTCGCGGTCACGATTCCGGCTTTGCGTTATTCTGGGCGTGACGCATATCGCAACGGAGACCGCCATGAGCGCATCCAAGCCGAAAGCCCCGCAACCCTCGCAACAAGACCCGCTCGACGAAGCGCTCGAAGAAACGTTCCCCGCGAGCGATCCGATCGCCGTCGACCCCTCGCCTGCCGGCTCTCAACCGAAGCCCCATTCCGCAGACGAAACCCACAAGGGTCGCGACACGCATCGCCACGGCAAGCACTGAGCGCGACCCGAACGATCGCACCATGAAGAAAGGCGGAGCGCCTATGACGCTCCGCCTTTTGCGTGCCGCATACGCGTGTTCCGCGCAACCGGTTGCACAGCCGGGCGCCGGGTGAGCACGCCGGCCACACCGCGCACCGGCGATCAGCGGATCGGCAGACCGCCTTCCACTTGTTGCTGCAGTTCACGCACCTGACGCTGAACCGTGCGCAGTTGCGCCTGGGCCGCCGTCTTCTGCGCCTGCAATGCGCTCGCCTGATCGCGGCCCTGCTTCTGCTGGTCCGCGACGAGCGCCTGCTGCTCGCGCGCGATGGCCAGATCCGCCTGGAGCCGGTTCGCGTGGTCCTGCGTGAGCGCGATCATGCGGTCCGTGAACGCCTTCTGCGCTTCGAGGCGCGTGCGGCGGATTTCCACTTCGGCGAGCTGTCCCGACTTCACCGCGAAGTCGCGATAGATGGCTTCGGCGCGCGTCTCGTCGCTCGTCTTGATCACGCGCCAGAACGTCTTGTTCTGGAACAGCGTGACGTAGTACGTCATTTCCTTGCCGTAAAACAGCAAGCTCGCACCATACGAGCCGTTGTAGGTCGTGCGCAGCTCGGCGAGCTCCGAGCCTCGCAGCATCTGCTGCAGCTCGGCGACGTTGCCCGCGGCGTTCTGCTTCGCTTCATCCGGCGTGAGCACGCTCGGCTGGCTCGCTGCCAAAGGCAGCGCAGGGGTTGCGGCCTGGTCGTCCTGTACTGCGGGTGCGGCGGTGGTCTGTGCTACGGGCGCCGCTGCTGCTGCATTCGCTGCTGCTGAATTGTCAGGCGGCGTCTGTGCGCAGCCCGTACCGATTCCCCCGATTAATACCAGCACCGCCAAGGCGATGCGACGAACTCTCCACTTGTAGTCCATGTAGTACCTGCTTTGAACAGTTCTAACTTTTACAAATCGGCACAATTATTACTCACTTTCACTTGTTTCGGGCCCCTCGTAGAAAATTTGCCGATTACGTATCTTTTCCCACAACACATAGCAAGAATTTCCTGGGAATTGCGCGGTGTCCTTGCATCGCCAGACGTTTTGGTCCAGCGCGGCGAGCGGGCCGACCAAACTAGAGTTCCTTCTCTCAAACGCACACGGTGCTTTCCAGTATCCTGCCCTGACCTTGCGGCGTGCCAGGCGCGACGCAAGGACGGCATCGACAGATAAACAACATCAGTGGAGGAAGACATGAACCGAGTCATCGGACGCGCGGCGCGCCATGTCGCGCTTGCGAGTGCCCTGCTGTGCGGCGCCCTCGCCGCACACGCTCAAACCGACACGCCCGTCGGCGTCTGGCAGACGATCGACGATCACACCGGCCAGCCAAAAGCGCTCGTGCAGATCAGCGCCGACGCCAACGGCGACCTGAGCGGCAAGGTCATCAAGGGACTCGGCGCGAACGACCAGCCCGACCGGCGCTGCACTGCCTGTACCGACTCGCGCAAGGATCAGCCGATCCTCGGCATGACGATCATCGACAGCATGAAGAAGACCGGCGAGGGTTATGACGGCGGCCACATTCTCGACCCCGAGAACGGCAAGCTGTACCGCTGCAAGATGCATACGGAAGACGGCGGCCAGAAGCTCGTCGTGCGCGGCTACATGGGCATTTCGCTGCTCGGCCGCTCGCAGACGTGGGTGCGTCAGCAGTAAGTGGATGAGTGAGCGGATCGACCTGAAGACCGGTGCGCAAACCGGCAAGGGGACCTGAGAGACGAAACCGGCCGAAGCGCGCCCATGAGCCGCTTCGGCCGGACTTCGTAAGCGCCGGTATTACGCCGTGTGACGATACACGGAGCGATAGTTGAAAGGCTGCGACTGCGCGGACGCGCTCGCCAGCGGGACGAACGGCGAATTGCGCGGCGCGTTGCGCGCCGCTTCCTGCCTGCGCGCCGCTTTTTCCGCACGGCTCGCGTGCTTGCGCATGCGCGTTTCGATGGTGCCGCACAACCTCACGCCGTCTTCGCCGAACAACTCGCCCATCACACGCGTGAGCGCGCCGTTGTAGTGCCAGGTCTTGAAGCGGCGATGGCAGGTTTGATACGAGGGGTAGCGGCGCGGCATGGCCGCCCAGTTCGCACCGCTATACATAACCCATAGCACGCCATTGGGCACCGAGCGCGTATTGGCGAGCGGCCGGCCGCGCAACTCGGTGCGCGGGCGCAGTTCGGGCAGGAGCAGCATCACGCGCTGCCATTCTTCGTCGGTAATATCGCGATGCGGGGTCATGGAAGGTCCTTTGTCAGCGGGTGTGCTGACAAACGATATCCACTCGCCCCCGCCGCCCATATCAGACGAGTCCGAATCTTGAAAAGGGTGCCGGCGCGCTATGTGAGACTGGCCTGGCGCCTGCGTGACACCATCCGGGACCGGCGCGGGCGCCGCGCGCTCAGGTCAGCGCCGTATCGACAATGCGGCGCGGCGTTTCGAGATATTCCTTCGACTGCATTTCGACGATGCGCGACACCGTGCGCGTGAACTCGTTGGCCATCGGCCCTTCTACGTAGAGCTCCTCGGGCGGCACCGCGGCCGACATCAGCAGCTTGACCTTGTGGTCGTAGAACACGTCGATGAGCCAGGTGAAGCGGCGCGCTTCGGACTGCATACGAGGCGTCATCTGCGGCACGTCGGAGAGGATCACGGCGTGAAAGCGGCTCGCCAGCTCCAGATAGTCGTTCTGCGAACGCGGACCGCCGCACAGCGTCGCGAAATCGAACCACACCACGCCGTCGGCCTTGCGCAGCGCCTTGAGTTCGCGCTTTTCGATGCGCAGCAGCGGGCTTTCGTCGGGGACGGCGGCAAGCTCCGCGAACGAGTGGCGCAACGCCTTGTCGGCGGCGGCGCCGAGCGGCGTGTGATAGACCTCGACCTGCGCGAGCGTGCGCTGGCGATAGTCGACGCCCGCATCGACGTTGAGCACGTCGAGCTTGCTCTTGATCAGCTCGATCGCAGGCAGCATGCGGTCGCGATGCAGGCCGTCGGGATAAAGCAGATCGGGATCGTAGTTGGACGTCATCACGAACTGCACGCCGTTCTCGAAGAGACGGTCGAGCAGACGGTAGAGGATCATCGCGTCGGCGATGTCCGAGACGTGGAATTCATCGAAGCAGATCAGGCGATAACGCTTCGCAATGCGGCGCGCGAGTTCGTCGAGCGGATCGGCCTGGCCCTTGAGCTCTTCGAGCTCACGGTGCACCTCGCGCATGAATTCGTGAAAGTGCAGACGCGTCTTGCGCTGCAGCGGCACGACCGCGTAGAAGCTGTCCATCAGGAAGCTCTTGCCGCGCCCAACCCCGCCCCACATGTACACGCCGCGCGGCAGGTCCGGGTGGATGAGAAACTTCTTGAAGGCGTTCGAACGCCGCGACTTGTATGCGGCCCATTCGTCGTAGCACCGCTGCAGCCGGTCGATCGCGGCGCGCTGCGCCGTATCGGGCTTGTATCCCCGCTTCTGCAGTTCGTTTTCGTAGTATTCGGTGACGTTCATTTTCCGGGCCGCAAATGAGGAAAGGCGGGAGAGCAAAAGCCCACCCGCCTCCGTACGTGATGCTGGGTACTGCGGGGCAGCGCGGCCAAAAAAGTCGGCCGCCCTGCCCTTGGCGCTTACATGTTGAGCGCGCGCTTGTCAGTGGCGAGTGCAGCTTCGCGCATGACTTCGGACAGCGACGGGTGCGGATGGCAGATGCGGCCGATGTCTTCGGCAGCAGCCTTGAATTCCATCGCCACCACGGCTTCCGCGATCAGGTCCGATGCGTTGGCCGAGATGATGTGCACGCCGAGCAGCTCGTCGGTCTTGGCGTCGGCGATCATCTTCACGAAGCCGTCCGCCTTGTTGATGCCCAGTGCGCGGCCGTTCGCCATGAACGGGAACTGGCCCGTCTTGATGTCGCGGCCTTCTGCCTTGAGCTGCTGCTCCGTCTTGCCGACCCATGCGATTTCCGGCTCGGTGTAGATCACCCACGGAATGCAGTTGTAGTCGATGTGCGGCTTCTGGCCGTCGATGATCTCGGCCACCAGCACGCCTTCGTCTTCGGCCTTGTGCGCGAGCATCGGGCCACGCACCACGTCGCCGATCGCGTACACGTTCGGCACCGACGTTGCGCAGTGGTCGTCCACGTCGATGAAGCCGCGCTCGTTGGCCTTCAGGCCAATCGCTTCGAGACCGAGGTTGTCGGTGTTCGGCACGCGGCCAACCGACACGATCAGGCGGTCGGCTTCGAGCACTTGCGCGTTGCCGTCCTTGTCCGTGTAGTTGATCGTGACGTTCTTGTCCGTCGCCTTCACTTCGCCCACCTTCACGCCAACGTGAATGTCGAGGCCCTGCTTCTTGAAGAGCTTCGCGGCTTCCTTCGCGAGCGCCTGGTCAGTCGCGCCGAGGAATTCCGGCAGCGCTTCGAGGATCGTGACGTCGGCACCGAGACGGCGCCACACCGAGCCCAGCTCCAGACCGATCACGCCTGCGCCGATCACAGCGAGCTTCTTCGGCACGCTGTCGAACGTGAGCGCGCCTTCGTTGTCGGAGATGATCTTGTTGTCGACCGGAATGCCCGGCAGATGGCGAGCCTTCGAGCCCGTCGCGATGATCACGTTCTTCGCCGTGACGACTTCGGTTTCGCCTTCGCCGCTCACTTCGATCTGCACGCCGGCTTCGTTCTTGCCGGTGAACTTGCCGTGGCCCTTGAGCCACGTGATCTTGTTCTTGCGGAACAGGAATTCGATACCCTTCGTCATCTTCTCGACGATGCCTTCCTTGCGGGCGATCATCTTCGCGACGTCGATCTTCACGTCGCCGACGCTGATGCCGTGGTCAACGAGATGATGCTGGGCGTTCTCGAACTCTTCCGACGAGGCGAGCAGCGCCTTCGACGGAATGCAGCCGACGTTCAGGCAGGTGCCGCCGAGCTTCAGCGCGCCGGCCGGGTTCTTCCACTTTTCGATACACGCAACCGACTTGCCGAGCTGCGCGGCGCGGATCGCCGCGATATAGCCGCCGGGGCCGGCGCCGATCACGACGACGTCAAATTCTTTGGACATGGTCATCCTTTCGAGACGTGAGCGCGGCACGCGGAGCCCGGTTTCCGGAGTCCGCGCGCACGGCGCTCAGTGTGAGACTTGATGCTTGATGAGGCCGATCTTTACAGGTCGAGCAGCAGACGAGCCGGATCTTCCAGCGCGTCCTTCATCGCGACCAGCGACAGGACGGCTTCGCGGCCGTCGATGATGCGGTGGTCGTACGACATCGCGAGGTAGTTCATCGGGCGGATCACGATCTGGCCGTTCTCCACCACGGCGCGTTCCTTCGTCGCGTGCACGCCGAGGATCGCCGACTGCGGCGGGTTGATGATCGGGGTCGAGAGCATCGAGCCGAACACGCCGCCGTTCGAGATCGAGAACGTACCACCCGTCATTTCTTCGATCGACAGCTTGCCGTCCTTGGCCTTCTGGCCGAATTCGGCGATCTTCTTCTCGATGTCGGCGAGGCTCATCTGGTCTGCGTTGCGCAGGATGGGCACCACCAGACCGCGCGGCGAGCCGACTGCGATACCGATGTCGAAGTAGCCGTGGTAGACGATGTCGTTGCCGTCGATCGACGCGTTGACGAGCGGGAACTTCTTGAGGGCGTGCACCGCAGCCTTCACGAAGAACGACATGAAGCCGAGCTTCACGCCGTGCTCCTTCTCGAACTTGTCCTTGTACTTGTTGCGCAGATCCATGACCGGCGCCATGTTCACTTCGTTGAACGTCGTGAGGATGGCGTTGGTTTGCTGCGACTCGAGCAGACGCTCGGCGATACGCGCACGCAGACGCGACATCGGCACGCGCTGTTCCGGACGGTCGTTGAGCCAGTTCGCAGCCGATGCCGGTGCGCTGACTTGCGGCAGCGACGGCTTGGCGGCAGCAGCCGGCTTCGCAGCCGGGGCGGCTGCGGGAGCGGCCTTCGGTGCGCCTGCGCCGAGCACGTCCTGCTTCGTGATGCGGCCGTCACGGCCCGTGCCGGCGACGTCGCCGCCGGCGAGACCCTTCTCTGCCATCAGCTTCGTCGCTGCGGGCGAGGCAACCGTGCTGCTTGCCGTCGTTGCGGCGGCAGCAGCAGCCGGTGCAGCGGCGGGAGCCGCGGCAGCAGCCGGAGCGGCTGCGGCTGCGGGAGCCGCAGCGGCGCCAGCCTTGGCTTCCGTGTCGATCTTCGCGATCACTTGTTCGCTCTCGACGGTTGCGCCGTCGCCGACGATGATCTCGGCCAGCACGCCGGCAGCCGGCGCGGGCACTTCGAGCACGACCTTATCGGTTTCGATCTCGATGACCACTTCGTCCTGGGCGATAGCTTCGCCCGGCTTCTTCTTCCACTGCAGCATCGTGCCTTCCGACACCGACTCCGAAAACTGCGGGACTTTCACTTCTACGATAGCCATGTGATTTTCCTGAATACTTTTTCGGGGACTTCCCCGTATGACGAACCGGGTCGCGCACTTGAGCGCGGGAAAGCGCGCGTTGCATTCACACGCTTTCCCGGTTCGGTTGCTCTAGTGCTTACTTCGCGACCTGCGCGCCCTTCAGGCGGCCGAATGCACCTTCGATCAGCGCCTTCTGCTGCTCGTAGTGCTTCGCGTAGTAGCCAACAGCCGGCGAGGCGGAAGCAGGACGGCCGCTGTACGCGAGCTTCATGCCTTCCTTCATGCCTTCCTTCAGGTGGTGCTCGATGTAGAACCACGGGCCTTGATTCTGCGGCTCGTCCTGCACCCAGACCACTTCGGTCGCGTTGTCGTACTTCTTCAGCTCGGCTTCGAACTGCTTGTGTGCGAACGGATAGAGCTGTTCGATACGGATGATCGCGACGTCGTTCGCCTTCGCTTCGCGGCGATGTGCCACGAGGTCGAAGTACACGCGGCCCGAGCAGGCGACCACGCGCTTGACCTTCTTCGCGTCGATGGCTTCGTCCACTTCGCCGATGACCGGCTGGAACGTGCCCTTCGCGAGTTCGGACAGGTCCGACACGGCTTCCTTGTGACGCAGCAGCGACTTCGGCGTGAAGATGATGAGCGGCTTGCGGAACAGGCGGATCATCTGGCGGCGCAGCACGTGGAAGATCTGGGCCGGCGTGGTCGGCTGAACGACCTGCATGTTGTGCTCGGCGCACAGCTGCAGGAAACGCTCGATACGTGCCGACGAGTGCTCCGGACCCTGGCCTTCATAGCCGTGCGGCAGCAGCATCGTGAGACCCGAAACGCGGCCCCACTTCACTTCGCCCGACGAGATGAACTGGTCGATCACGACCTGCGCACCGTTGACGAAGTCGCCGAACTGGCCTTCCCACGCGACGAGCGTGTTCGGCTCGGCGGTCGAGTAGCCGTATTCGAAGCCCAGCACTGCCTCTTCCGAGAGCACCGAGTCGATCACCGTGAACTGCGCCTGGTTCTCGCCGATGTTTTGCAGCGGAACGTACGTGCCGTCGTCCCAACGCTCGCGGTTCTGGTCGTGCAGAACGGCGTGGCGGTGCGTGAACGTGCCGCGGCCCGAGTCCTGGCCCGTCAGGCGAACTGCGTAGCCCGAAGCGACCAGCGACGCGAACGCGAGGTGCTCGCCCATGCCCCAGTCGAGCTTCGCTTCGCCCTTGCCCATCGCGCGGCGGTCGTTGATGACGCGCTCGACCAGCGGGTGAACCTTGAAGTTCTCGGGGACCGTGGTGATGCGCTCAGCCAGACGCTTGAGTTCGGCGAGCGGCACGGCCGTGTCGGCAGCGTCGGTCCACTTGCGGTTCAGGAACGGAACCCAGTCCACCGCGTACTTGCTCTTGTAGTTCGAGAGCACCGGGTCGACCGTGTGGTGGCCTTCGTCCATCGCGGCGCGGTACGCCTTGACGTAGTTGTCGCCGTCTTCCGCCGTAATCACGCCTTGCTGCACGAGCTTCTCGGCGTAAAGCGCACGGGTGCCCGGGTGCTTCGCGATCGTCTTGTACATGAGCGGCTGCGTGACCGCCGGGGTGTCCTGCTCGTTGTGGCCGAGCTTACGGAAGCAGATGATGTCGACCACGACATCCTTGTGGAACTGCGTGCGGAAATCGACCGCGAGCTGGATCGCCAGCACGACCGCTTCCGGATCGTCGCCGTTCACGTGCAGCACCGGCGCTTCGATCATCTTGACCACGTCGGTACAGTAGAGCGTCGAACGCGCGTCGCGCGGGTCCGAGGTCGTGAAGCCGATCTGGTTGTTGATGACGATGTGCAGCGTGCCGTGCGTGCCGTAACCGCGCGTTTGCGCGAGGTTCAGCGTTTCCATCACGACGCCCTGGCCTGCGAAGGCCGCGTCGCCGTGGATCTGCACCGGCAGCACCTGCAGGCCGTCTGCATCGCCGCGGCGATCCATACGGGCCTTGGCCGAGCCTTCGACCACCGGGTTGACGATTTCGAGGTGCGACGGGTTGAACGCGAGCGACAGGTGGACCGGGCCGCCTTCGGTTGCGACGTCCGACGAGAAGCCCTTGTGGTACTTCACGTCGCCTGCCGGCAGGTCGTCGACGTGCTTGCCTTCGAATTCGGCGAAGAGGTCAGCCGGCATCTTGCCGAGCGTATTGACCAGCACGTTCAGACGGCCGCGGTGAGCCATGCCGATGACGATTTCCTGCACGCCCTTCGCGCCCGCGTGACGAACGACTTCGTCCATCGCGGCGATGAAGGACTCGCCGCCTTCGAGCGAGAAGCGCTTCTGGCCGACGTACTTGGTGTGCAGGAAGCGCTCGAGGCCTTCGGAGGCCGTCAGGCGCTGCAGGATGTGCTTCTTCTTGTCGTTCGAGAAGTTCGGCGTCGAGCGGATCGACTCGAGACGTTCCTTCCACCAGCGCTTCTGTTCAGGATCGCTGATGTACATGTACTCGGCGCCGATCGTACCGCAGTACGTATCGCGCAGCGCCTTGACGATTTCGCGCAGCGTCGCGCGCTCGAAACCGAAATACAGGTTCGTGGCGCTGAACGTCTGGTCCATGTCGGCTTCGGTGAAGTCGTAGAACGCAGGCTCGAGTTCGGGAATGGGAGGACGTTCGCGGCGCTTGAGCGGATCGAGATTCGCCCATTGCGAGCCGAGGAATCGATACGCGCCAATCAGGGACTGAACGTAGACTTGCTTGCGTGCCGTGGCGAGATCTTCGCCGCCGCCGCGCGGAACAAATGCGTTGGCCTTCGCGCGTTGAGCGAAGGATTCGACGATCGGCCCATGGGCGATGTCGTTGTCTGCCGTGCCACTCGACGACGGCACGTTTTGCAGTGCGTCGAAGTACTCACGCCAGTTGTCCGGAACGGACGCAGGGTTGTCAAGATATGCTTCGTATAGCTCTTCGACATACGGAGCATTGCCGCCGAACAAATAGGAGTTCAGCTGGAATTGCTTCATCGTTTCCGACATTTACGCTCACCTTTCTTCGAGTTTCTCGAGAAATAGCGGGTTACTCAACCTTCCGCGCCACGGCCTGACCGTTTAGCGGATTGCGAATCAAGTCTGCTTGGAAGGACCTAAATCATGCATCCGCGGAGTATAGCGCATATGCGCATCTCGCCACAGGATGCAATGCGACCGAACACCACGCGGGAACCCTTTTTCCACGGGCCCTTGCGGCATTCGCAACGCACTCTTCCCGCACCGCAATACAATCCCCGCCAGACGCAAAAAAGCCGCCCTTAAAGCGGCGGCTTTTCTGTGAGTCTTTGTGCATTGCAGTGCAGAAAAAAGCGCTAAAAATGCCAATTACTCGGCAGCGCCTTCGCGGCTCGCGCGGCGACGCTCGTGCTCTTTGAGGTGACGCTTGCGCAGACGGATCGACTGCGGCGTGACTTCCACGAGTTCGTCGTCGTCGATGAATTCCACGGCGTATTCGAGCGACATCTGGATCGGCGGCACGAGGCGCACGGCTTCGTCGGTGCCCGAGGCGCGCACGTTGGTGAGCTGCTTGCCCTTGATCGGGTTCACGACGAGGTCGTTGTCGCGGCTGTGAATGCCGATGATCATGCCTTCGTACAGCGCGTCGCCCGGCTTCACGAACATGCGGCCGCGGTCCTGCAGCTTCCACAGTGCGTAGGCGACAGCGGCGCCGTCGTCCTGCGAGATCAGCACGCCGTTGCGGCGCTCGCCGAGCGAGCCTTCCTTGATCGGACCGTAGGCGTCGAACACGTGGCTCATCAGGCCCGTGCCGCGCGTGAGCGTCATGAACTCGCCCTGGAAGCCGATCAGGCCACGCGCCGGAATACGGTACTCGAGACGCGTGCGGCCGCGGCCGTCCGAAGCCATGTCGAGCATTTCGCCCTTGCGGCGGCCCAGTTCTTCCATCACGCCGCCCTGGTGGCCGTCTTCGACGTCCACGGTCAGCATTTCGTACGGCTCCTGCTTCACGCCGTCGACTTCGTGCAGCACCACACGCGGACGCGACACGGCCAGCTCGTAGCCTTCGCGGCGCATGTTTTCGATCAGGATCGTGAGGTGCAGTTCGCCACGGCCCGACACTTCGAACGTGGTTTCGTCGCCGGTGTCCTTCACGCGCAGCGCGACGTTGTGGTTCAGTTCTTTCGTGAGACGGTCGCGGATCTGGCGGCTCGTCACGAACTTGCCTTCGCGGCCGGCGAGCGGCGACGAGTTCACGAGGAAGTTCATCGTCAGCGTGGGCTCGTCCACCGTGATCATCGGCAGCGCTTCGGGGGTGTCGACCGCGCAGATCGTCGCGCCGATGCCGATGTCTTCAATGCCGTTGATCAGCACGATGTCGCCGGCTTCGGCCGATTCGACCTGCACGCGCTCGAGGCCGCTGAACGACAGCACCTGGTTGATCTTGCGGTTCATCACCTCGCCTTCCGGGCCGAAGCGCAGCGCCACCGGCTGACCCGGCTTGATGCGGCCACGCTTGATACGGCCCACGCCGATACGGCCGACGTAGGTCGAGTAGTCGAGCGAGGTGATCTGCAGCTGCAGCGGGCCTTCCGGATCGGCGTCGCGAACCGGCACGTGCTCGAGCACGGCTTCGAACAGCGGGCGCATGTCGCCTTCGCGCGCATCCGGCGACAGCGAAGCGTAGCCGTTCAGGCCCGAAGCGTAGACCACCGGGAAGTCGAGCTGCTCTTCGGTCGCGCCGAGCTTGTCGAACAGGTCGAAGGTCTGATTGATCACCCAGTCGATACGGGCGCCCGGACGGTCGATCTTGTTCACGACGACGATCGGCTTGAGGCCGAGCGCGAGCGCCTTCTTCGTGACGAAGCGCGTTTGCGGCATCGGGCCTTCGACGGCGTCGACGAGCAGCAGCACCGAGTCGACCATCGACAGCACGCGTTCCACTTCACCGCCGAAGTCGGCGTGGCCCGGGGTGTCGACGATGTTGATGTGGGTGCCCTCGTACTCGACGGCGCAATTCTTCGACAGAATCGTGATCCCGCGCTCTTTTTCGATGTCGTTCGAGTCCATGACGCGTTCGGCGATCTGCTGGTTGTCGCGGAAGGTGCCGGACTGGCGCAGCAGTTGGTCGACGAGCGTGGTCTTGCCGTGGTCGACGTGGGCAATGATGGCGATGTTGCGAAGAGCGCGGGACATAGGAACCTGGGTACAGTTGAGTGCGTCGCGCATGCCCTGCTGGCAGGCCCGGCGAGGGCGCGCGGCCGCCGCTTCGACCCGCCCCGGACTTGCTGCCGGCGGGTCAATTCAGCATCGCTGCGATGACGCACTTTTGGGAACCTGAAATTATAGCACGCGCAGATGAATTGATCTCGCGCATATCAGGAAGCACCCTGGATCGGGGCGGCCGGCGTCGCAACCGCGCAACGCGGGTAAAAATTCGACGGGCGCCGCCGCGCGCCGTTCACGCCGGATTTTCCCATGCCCACGGGGCCGGATTAAGCCCCTACTCTGCAAAGGTTTCTCGGCAAAGGCAGAATAAACCTTGCCGCGTCAACTAACCGCCCCTATAATCCCTGCCTGGTCAACCATTGCACTCGCAGCAGAATCATGACGGATTCGACTCCCACGCCCCCGCCCGAAGTCCGCGACTACGACCTCGGCGAAAGCGTCGGCTACCTGATCTCGCGGGTGAAATCGACGATGTCGAACATGGTCACCCAGCGCGCCGTCGCCGAACTCGGCGTCACGAGCCAGCAGGCCAGCATCCTCTTCATGGTGGCGACCGGCAAATGCACGCTCGCAGCCGAACTCGCCCGCGAGTACGGCATCGACGCAAGCGCCGTCACACGTCTCGTCGACCGGCTGGAGAAGCGCGGGCTCCTCAAGCGCGTGCGCAGCTCCGAAGATCGCCGCGCGGTGCGCCTCGCGCTCACGCCCGAGGGCCTTGCCATCGCCGCGCGCATGCCGGCGATTTTCCGCAGTGTCACCGAGCATCTGTCGGCCGGATTCACGCCTGAGGAAGTGGGCTTCCTGAAGAGCATGTTGCGGCGGATTCTTTCGAATAGCTGCGAAGCTAGCCAGAGTTCGAACCCGAATCCGCCCGAGAATTGATGACGGGGCAAGCAAATTTGAAATCGCCGAACAAGAAAATAGCTGCAGCGTCCAGTATCACCACACACTCTCACGCATCGAGACGAGCAATGAAATCCCAAACCGAGTTTGCGCCCGTTCCGGCCGTGCGGGCACTGTCCTGCCGGGCGGCGGTCGCCGCCGCGGTCGCGGCGCTCGCCCTTGCGGGTTGCGCGAACTACATCGGCATCAAGAGCGACAAGACCATCGATCAGCCGCAGCAGTTCGAAAGCTCGCAGAGCATTCCGGCGCAAGGCGGCCAGTGGCCGACGCTCGACTGGGCAAACCAGTTCGGCGATCCGCAGCTGCCCAAGCTGATCGACGAGGCGCTCGAAGGCAGCCCGACCATCGCTCAGGCGCAGGCGCGCCTCGCCAAGGCCTCGTCGTATATCGAAACCTCGCGCTCGGCGCTCTTCCCGAAGGCCAACCTGAGCTACTCGTGGACCCGCGAGCTATACTCGGCCAACGCCCTGTTCCCGCCCCCGTATGGCGGCACCTGGTATAGCGAGAACAACGTGCTCGCCAGCGCCTCGTGGGATCTGGACCTCTGGGGCAAGAACCGTCAGCGCCTCGCGCAAGCCGTGTCCTCGCAGCGTGCCGCCGAGGCCGACATGCAGCAGGCGCGCATCACGCTCGCCTCGTCGGTCGCCCGCACGTACAACCAGCTCGCCCAGCTCTACGAGCTGCGCGACATCGCCGTGCACGAGATCGACAACCGCAAGACCATCGGCACGATCACGAACGGCCGCGTGGTGGCGGGCCTCGATACCAACGTCGAGAAACAGACCGCGAACGGCAACATCGCGACGAGCCAGGCGAACCTCTCGCAGATCGACGGCCAGATCGAATCCGTGCGCTACCAGCTCGGCGCGCTGCTCGGCAAGGGCCCCGACCGCGGCCTGCAGATCGCGCAACCGGTGCTCAACCCGGTCGCCAACGTCGCCCTGCCCGACAATCTGCCCGCCGACCTGCTCGCGCGCCGCCCCGACATCGTCGCCGCGCGCTGGCAGGTGGAAGCCGCGATGCACGACGTGAAGGAAGCCAAGGCCGAGTTCTATCCCGACGTGAACCTTGCGGCCGGCTTCGGCTTCGACGCGTTCGGCTGGGGCAAATTCCTGAACTTCACGAGCCGCCAGGCGAACATCGGCCCGGCCGTGCATTTGCCGCTCTTCGACGCGGGCGCGCTGCGCGCGCAACTGAAGGGCCGCTACGCCGACTTCGAGCTCGATGTCGCGAACTACAACCAGACGCTGATCGGCGCGTTCCAGGACGTGGCGACCAACGTGTCGACGATCCGTTCGGCAGACCGGCAACTGGTGGACGCCGATCGCGCGCTCGACGCGTCGACCAAGGCCTGGCAGCTCGCGGTGATCCGCTACAAGGCGGGGCTCTCCGAGCAGCTTCAGGTGCTCACCGCCGACCAGAACCGCCTGGCCGCGGAGCAGACGGTGTCGAACCTGAAGGCGCAGCGCCGCGACCAGCAGATGGCGCTCATCAAGTCGCTTGGCGGCGGCTTCGAAGCGCAAGGCGCGGGGCTCACGCCACCGGCCGAAGTCGGCAGCGAAGCGCGCGGCCAGAGCGACGTGAACGGCGCACCGTGGCGCGGTACGCGCTCGCCGCAGAACGCGGCAGCGGCGGCGAACGCTGCAAACGCCGCGCCCGTGTCGAACTGAGCGCCGAGCAGCACACGAACATCAAAAACTGAACGAACAGCACGCAAGCATCCGGAGATCCTTCCATGAGCACCCCCCAGCAGCCGGCGGCCAACCCGCAGCCGAACGCGAACAGCGGCAAGCGCAAGCGCATGATGACGCTGCTTGTCCTCGTGATCGTGATTGCAGCCGTTGCCTACGGCCTCTACTACTTCCTCGTCGCACGCTTCACCGAAAGCACGGACGACGCCTACGTGAATGGCAACGTCGTGCAGATTACGCCGCAGGTCACCGGCACGGTGATCGCACTGAAAGCGGACGACACGCAAACCGTGAACGTAGGCGACCCGCTCGTGCTGCTTGATCCGGCCGACGCACGCGTAACGCTCGAGCAAACCGAAGCGCAACTCGCGCAGACGGTGCGCCAGGTGCGCGGCCTCTTCGCCGACGACAGCCAGTACGAAGCGCAAGTCGCCCAGCGTCAGTCCGACCTCTCGCGTGCGCAGGACGACCTGCGCCGCCGCATGCAGGTCGCGCAGACGGGCGCCGTCTCGCAGGAAGAGATCTCGCACGCACGCGACGCCGTGCGCAGTGCCGAAGCCGCGCTCGAAGCCGCACAGCAGCAGCTCGCCGCAAACCGCGCGCTGACCGCGAACACGACCATCGCCAATCACCCGAACGTGGAAGCCGCCGCCGCCAAGGTGCGCGACGCCTATCTGGCGAATGCGCGCAACACGCTGCCCGCACCGGTTACCGGCTACGTGGCCAAGCGCTCGGTGCAGGTGGGCCAGCGCGTCTCGCCGGGCAATCCGCTCATGTCGGTGGTGCCGCTGAACTCGCTGTGGGTCGACGCCAACTTCAAGGAAGTGCAGCTCAAGCACATGCGCATCGGCCAGCCGGTCGAGATGACGGCCGACGTCTATGGCTCGTCGGTCGTCTACCACGGCAAGGTGGTGGGCTTCTCGGCGGGCACGGGTTCGGCCTTCTCGCTGCTGCCGGCGCAGAACGCGACGGGTAACTGGATCAAGGTGGTGCAGCGCCTGCCGGTGCGTATCTCGCTCGATCCGGAAGACCTGCAGAAGCACCCGCTGCGTATCGGCCTCTCGATGCAGGTGGACGTGAGCATCCGCAACGATTCGGGCACGCAGCTCGGCAATGCGCAGAACACCGTCTACGAGACCGATGTGTTCGCCAAGTACGGCGCGGAAGCCGACGCGGAAATCGCGCGCATCATCGCCGAAAACGCCGGTCCGAACGCGCACAAGGCGGCTAGCGTCAGCAACAACGCCAGCGGCGTGACCGGCAACGCATCCGCAAAGGCGCAGGTGTCGTCCGCTCACGCGGCGAAGCCGGGCGCAAAAGGCTGATTGAAGCCCTGATAAAAGCACTCGCAGACGCCGGCGCGGGCTGATCGTCAGCCCGCGCCGCTTTGTTTCGCGCGGCCTCCAACAGGTCAACAAGAAAGGACGCCATGGCAGCAGCACAACAACCCGTCGCGCATCCGCCGCTACAGGGCGCGCAACTCGTGATCGGCACCATCGCGGTGTCGCTCGCGGTGTTCATGAACGTGCTCGACACCTCGATCGCGAACGTGTCGATCCCGTCGATCTCGGGCGACCTCGGCGTGTCGTCGGACCAGGGCACGTGGGTCATCACCTCGTTCGCGGTGGCCAACGCGATCTCCGTGCCGCTCACCGGCTGGCTCACACAGCGTTTCGGCCAGGTGCGCCTGTTCATGGCGTCGATTATCCTGTTCGTGATCTCGTCATGGATGTGCGGCCTCGCGCCCACGCTGCCCTTCCTGCTCGCCTCGCGCGTGCTGCAAGGCGCCGTCGCCGGCCCGATGATCCCGCTTTCGCAAACGCTGCTGCTCGCGAGCTACCCGCGCGCGAAGGCGCCCATGGCGCTCTCGATGTGGTCGATGACCACGCTGATCGCGCCGGTGGCCGGCCCGATTCTCGGCGGCTGGATCTCCGACAACATTTCGTGGCCCTGGATCTTCTACGTGAACATTCCGGTGGGCATCGTCGCGGCGCTCGCCACGTGGGCGATCTTCCGCAATCGCGATTCGGAGGTGAGGAAGGCGCCGATCGACGGCGTGGGCCTCGCGCTCCTCATCATCTGGGTGGGCTCGCTGCAGGTGATGCTCGACAAGGGCAAGGACCTCGACTGGTTCTCGTCCACCACGGTCGTCGTGCTCGCGCTCACCGCCGTGATCGCATTCGCGTTCTTCGTGGTGTGGGAGCTGACCGCAGATCACCCTGTGGTCGACCTGTCGCTGTTTGCGCGACGCAATTTCACGGGCGGCACGATTGCGCTTTCGGTGGGCTACGGGCTGTATTTCGGCAATCTCGTGCTACTGCCGCTGTGGCTGCAAACCACCCTCGGCTACACCGCAACGGACGCGGGCCTCGTGATGGCGCCCGTGGGCTTCTTCGCCATCCTGCTCTCGCCGATCACGGGCAAGATCTTGCCGCGCACCGACCCGCGTTATATCGCGACGACAGCCTTCATCGTGTTCGCGCTGTGCTTCTGGATGCGCTCGCAATATACGACGGGCGTGGACACGTGGGCGCTTACGCTGCCTACGCTCATCCAGGGCATCGGCATGGCGGGTCTGTTCATTCCACTCGTGTCGATCACGCTGTCGGGTCTGCCGGGCCATCGCATTCCCGCGGCGTCGGGCCTGTCGAACTTCGTGCGGATCATGTGCGGCGGTATCGGCACCTCGATCTTCGAAACAGCGTGGGATCACCGGACGACGTTTCACCACGCGCGCCTGAACGAAGTGGCTACGCCGACCAACCCGGTCTTCAACCAGTCGATGCAGCAGTTCCAGGGCGCGGGTCTCGATCCTTCCCAGGCGCACGGGCTCTTCGACCGGATGCTCTCGCAGCAGGCCGCGCAACTTGGCGTGAACGACCTGTTCTGGATTTCCTCGATGATCTTCATCGTGCTGATCGCACTCATCTGGATCACGCGGCCCGAGCGTGCCGGTGGCGCGGACGCGGGTGCAGCGGCTTCGGCAGCGCATTGAGGTCGATGCGCTAGCGCTTGCGGGTATCCATAGCAAAACGGCACGTCCGCTTCCTCACCGACGTGCCGTTTTTATTCGTGCGCGCCAGGCGCGACGCAAGCGTGCTCAGGCTGCGCCGCTGACCACCAGCCGCTCCGGCGCAAGCACGCCGTTCGCGGCCTTCGCGACGCCAAGCAGGCGCCCATCCTCTGCATAGACGCGCACGCGTCCAGCCGCTTCGCAAACCGCGCGATCGAGCACCAGCTCGTTGAGCGGCAAGCGCTGGCCATGCGTGAAGCGGCGCGCCGCCTCTACATTGAGCGTCACGGCGGGGAACGTGGAGAGCAGCGCATCGACGGGACGCAGCCAGGTGTCGCGCTCGGGCTCGTCGGCGGCGGTGAGTGCGTCGAGCGTCACTGCATGCTCGAGCGTGAGCGCGCCCACACCCGTACGCCGCAGCATCACGAGATGCGCGCCGCAGCCAAGTGCCTCGCCGATATCTTCGGCAAGCGTGCGGACGTACGTGCCCTTGCTGCAGGTCACGCGAAACGTCACCTCGGGAACCTCGGGAAGCGCGCTGGCGATCATCTCCAACGCAAGGATCTTCACCTCGCGCCCTTCGCGCTCGACCGTCTGGCCCGCACGCGCATATTCATAGAGCGGCTTGCCGTCGCGCTTGAGCGCCGAATACATCGGCGGCACCTGCACGATGTCGCCGAGGAAGCGTGTCATCGTCTCACGCACGGCGGCTTCGTCGCAGGTGACCTCGCGCGTTTCGATCGCCTCGCCTTCGGCGTCGCCGGTGGCCGTGCGAATGCCGAGGCGCATGGTCGCCTCATAGGTCTTGTCGGCTTCGAGCAGATCCTGCGAAAACTTGGTCGCCTCGCCGAAGCACAGCGGCAGCAGACCCGACGCGAGCGGGTCGAGCGTACCGGTGTGGCCGGCCTTCTTCACGCGGTACAGGCGCTTCGCACGAATCAACGCGTCGTTGCTCGAAAGGCCAACGGGCTTGTCGAGCAGCAGCACGCCGTCGAGCAGGCGGCGCGGGACTCTCGGTCGCGCCGCGTCAGATCGCTGCCCGCCCTGATCCTGTTTCGATGATCCAGTCATTGCCCGCGTCAGTCGTCCTTCGCGCGCGTCGCGTTCGCCTCGTCGATCAGGCGCGACATCTCGACACCCTTCTCGACCGACTGGTCATAGTGGAAATGCAGCGTCGGCACCGTGTGAATATGCAGGCGCTTGAAGAGCTGGTTGTGCAGATGACCTGCGGCGTGATTGAGCGCTTCCTGCGTGGTCTTCGGGTCGCCCGTGAGGGTCGTGAAGTAGACCTTGGCGTGCGCATAGTCGGGCGTGAGTTCCACGCTCTGGATCGTCACGAGCCCGATTCGCGGGTCCTTGACTTCGCGCATCAGCTCAGACAGATCGCGCTGGATCTGATCCGCGATCTGCACGTTGCGATTCGGGGAAGTACGTTTTTTCGGCATGATGGTTCCACCTCTTGATCTGCGAGGCATTCGGGCGGCGTTGCGTCCATGAAGGCGCACACGGCCGCGCAAAAAACAAAACGGGCGGGGCTGGCCAGCGCCTGCCCCGCCCGTTATCGGCAAAACCGCGGCAAACCCGCGGTCAGGCGGGCGACCCGAAGGTCTGCCCGCAGGCGCCGCTGTATTACAGCGTACGCGCGACTTCGGTGATCTCGAACACTTCGAACTGGTCGCCTTCGACGATGTCGTTGAAGTTCTTGATTGACATACCGCACTCGAAGCCTTGCTTGACTTCCTTGACGTCGTCCTTGAAGCGCTTGAGCGAGTCGAGTTCGCCGGTATGGATGACGACGTTGTTGCGGATCACGCGCACCGACGACGAACGCTTGACGAAACCGTCCGTGACCATACAACCTGCGATCAGGCCGACCTTCGGCACGCGAATCACCTGACGCACCTCGGCCATGCCCGTGACCGTCTCGCGCTTCTCCGGCGCCAGCATGCCCGACATCGCCGCCTTCACCTCATCCACTGCGTCATAGATGATGTTGTAGTAACGGATGTCGATGCCATTCGCCTCGGCAACCTTACGCGCCTGCGCATCTGCACGCGTATTGAAGCCGATGATGACCGCCTTCGATGCCGTTGCCAGGTTGACGTCCGACTCGCTGATCGCACCGACCGCGCTGTGCACGATCTGCACGCGCACTTCGCTGGTCGACAGTTTGAGCAGCGATTGCACCAGCGCTTCCTGCGAACCCTGCACGTCCGCCTTGACGATGAGCGGCAGGTTCTGCACTTCGCCTTCGCCCATCTGCTCGAGCATGTTTTCGAGCTTCGCGGCCTGCTGCTTCGCGAGCTTGACGTCGCGGAACTTGCCTTGACGGAACATGGCGATTTCACGCGCCTTGCGATCGTCCGGCAGCACGATGACTTCTTCGCCCGCGCCCGGCACTTCCGACAGACCCTGGATCTCGACCGGAATCGACGGGCCCGCTTCCTTCGTGGGCTTGCCGGTTTCGTCGAGCATGGCGCGCACGCGGCCGTAGGCGCTGCCAGCGAGCACGACGTCGCCACGGTTCAGCGTGCCGGACTGGACGAGGATCGTTGCAACCGGCCCCTTACCCTTGTCGAGCTTCGCTTCGATCACGAGACCCTTGGCCGGCGCTGCGACCGGTGCCGTGAGTTCCAGCACTTCGGCTTGCAGCAGCACGTTTTCGAGCAGGTCGTCGATGCCTGCGCCGGTCTTCGCCGACACCGGCACGAACGGCGAGTCGCCGCCGTACTCTTCCGGCACGACGCCTTCTGCGACGAGCTCCTGCTTCACGCGCTCGAGATTCGCGTCCGGCTTGTCGATCTTGTTGATCGCCACGACGAGCGGCACACCCGCAGCCTTGGCGTGCGCGATCGCTTCCTTGGTTTGCGGCATCACGCCGTCGTCGGCTGCGACCACCAGAATGACGATGTCGGTTGCCTTTGCACCGCGAGCACGCATGGCCGTGAAGGCCTCGTGACCCGGCGTGTCGAGGAACGTGATGACGCCACGCGGCGTTTCGACGTGGTAAGCGCCGATGTGCTGCGTAATGCCGCCCGCTTCGCCCGCGGCAACCTTGGCGCGGCGGATGTAGTCGAGCAGCGAGGTCTTGCCGTGGTCGACGTGACCCATGACCGTGACGACCGGCGGACGCGGCAGTTGCTCGGCGTCCGTAGCCGTGCCCTGACCTTCGACCAGCAGCGCTTCCGGATCGTCGAGCTTCGCGGCAACCGCACGGTGGCCGAGTTCCTCGACGATGATCATCGCCGTTTCCTGGTCGAGCATCTGGTTGATGGTGACCATCTGGCCCATCTTCATCATCGCCTTGATGACTTCCGATGCCTTCACGGACATCTTGTGCGCGAGGTCGGCCACCGTGATGGTTTCCGGCACGTGCACTTCACGCACGATCGGCTCGGTCGGCGCCTGGAACGTCGACGCGTCCTGGTGACGGCCACGGCCCTTCGGGCCGCCGCGCCAGCCGCGGTCCACGCCGCCCGACGAGTCGCCGCGCGTCTTGATGCCACGGCGCTTGGCCGCGTCGTCCTGCCAGCCGCCCTTGCCTGCGCCCGGCTTCTTGTTGCGGTCGCCCGCACCGGCACCCGGCGCGCTCGTCGAAGGCGCGGCAGTCGTGGCCGGCTTCTTCGCCGCGGCGCCTGCTCCGGCGGCCGGACGTGCCGGCGCACCTTCCGGACGGGCCGGCTTGTGCAGCGTGCCCTTGGCTTCGGCGGGCTTGGCCGGCTCGACGGGCTTGGGCGGCTCGGGCGCCTTCACCTGCGCCTTGCGCGGCGTGTTCATCATCTCGCGGATCGCGCGCGCTTCGGCTTCTGCAGCCGCGCGGCGGCGGGCGATCTCGTCCTGTTCTTTCTGCGCCTTATCGGCGGCTTCGCGCGCGGCGGCTTCGGCCTTCTGGGCCGCCTCGCGCTGCGCGGCGCGCTCGGCTGCGGCGCGCTGTTCTTCCTGCTGATCCTGCGCTTGCTTCACTTCTTTCGCTTCCGCTTCGGCATTGCGCTGCGCAGCCACGGCCTGAGCGGCCAGTTCGCGAGCGGCGGTATCGGCCGCTGCCCTCTTCTTTGCAGCTTCTTCTTCGGCGCGGCGGCGTTCGGCCTCGGCGGCCTCTTCGCGCGCACGGCGCTCCGACTCTTCACGGGCGAGCAGTTCCTGGCGCTCCTTGAGCTCCTGGGCCTGACGCTCGAGCAGTTCTGCCTCGCGGCGCGCTTCTTCCTCGCGGCGCTGCAGCTCCGCCTCTTCGGCGGCAGCAGCTGCGTCGGCTGCATGATTCGATGCCTCCGCCTCTCCGGCGGACTCGTCGCGGCGGACGAACGTGCGCTTCTTGCGCACCTCGACCTGAATGGTGCGTGCCTTACCCGTCGAATCGGACTGCTTGATCTCCGACGTATGCCGTTTCGTCAGCGTGATCTTGCGTTTGTCTGCATCAGTCGAGCCGTGAGACTTGCGCAAGTGATCGAGCAGACGCGCCTTGTCGGTCTCCGACAAGGCATCGCTCTCGCTCGCTTTCGTGACGCCCGCCGCCTGCAGCTGCTCGAGCAGCACGCCGGCAGGCATTTTCAGTTCCGCGGCAAATTGGGCTACGTTGTTACTCGCCATTCATTCCTCTTAATGCAAGGACCGATTCCTTGCGGTTGACATCGGGTCATGCGGCCTTCGGTGCCTCGCGTTCTGCAAGGCTCCGCCGCGTTCAGTTCAGTGGGTCATGGTCGCTTCCTGCTCGTCGCGCCCTGATGCAGTTTCCCGTTGGCGGGTTACTGGAACCAGTGCTCACGTGCCTTCATGATCAACGCCTTGGCGGCGTCCTCTTCCATTCCCGTCATTTCGACCAGTTCATCCACGGCCAGCTCGGCGAGCTCGTCGCGGGTGTGAACTTCATGCTGCGCCAGTTTCGCGAGCAGGTCCGGGTCGATACCGTCCAGACTCTTGAGGTCCAGCGCGGCGCTTTCCACCTTCTCCTCGTTCGCGATCGCCTGCGTGAGCAGCGCGTCGCGAGCGCGGTTGCGCAGTTCGTGCACGGTGTCCTCGTCGAACGCCTCGATTTCCAGCATTTCGTTGAGCGGCACGTAGGCGATCTCTTCGAGGCTCGTGAAGCCTTCGTCGATCAGGATGTCGGCGACTTCCTCATCCACGTCGAGACGCGCCATGAACAGGTCGCGCAGCACCGTGCGCTCCTGATTCTGCTTTTGCGCGGATTCGTCCGGCGTCATGATATTGATTTGCCAGCCGGTCAGTTCGCTGGCGAGACGCACGTTCTGGCCGCTACGGCCGATCGCGACCGCGAGTTCGCTCTCGTCGACCACGACGTCCATCGAGTGCTTTTCCTCGTCGACGACGATCGACTGCACGGCAGCCGGCGCGAGCGCGCCGATCACGAACTGGGCGGGATCCTCCGACCATAGCACGATGTCGACGTTTTCGCCACCGAGCTCGTTGCGCACGGCCTGCACGCGCGAACCGCGGATGCCGACGCAGGTGCCGATCGGGTCGATGCGCTTGTCGTAAGCCACCACGCCGATCTTGGCGCGCACGCCCGGATCGCGCGCCGCCGCCTTGATCTCGAGGAGGCCCTGTTCGATTTCGGGCACTTCCATTTCGAACAGCTTCATCAGGAACTCGGGCGCCGTGCGCGAGAGTTCGATCTGCGGGCCGCGAGCGGTGCGATCGACCTTGCCGATCCACGCGCGCACGCGGTCGCCCACGCGCAGGTTTTCCTTCGGAATCAACTGGTCGCGGCGCAGCAGCGCTTCCACACGGCCGGATTCGACAATGAAGTTGCCCTTGTCCATGCGCTTGACCGTACCGGTCATGATGCTTTCGCCGCGCTCGAGGAAGTCGTTCAGGATCTGCTCGCGCTCGGCGTCGCGCACCTTCTGCAGGATGACCTGCTTGGCGGCCTGCGCGCCGATACGGCCGAACTCGACCGAAGGTACCGGCTGCTCGACGAAACCGTCGATCTGCGCTTCGGGGTCCTGCTCGCGGGCTTCGAACAGCAGGATTTCCTGGTCCGGCTCCTGCAGGCCCGCCTCGTCCGGCACGACGCGCCAGCGGCGGAACGTTTCGTGCTCGCCGCTTTCGCGATCGATATGCACGCGGATATCCGCATCCTCGTCGAAGAGTTTCTTGGAGGCCGACGCAAGCGCCGCTTCAAGGGCGGCGAACACCACGTCCTTGTCGACATTCTTCTCGCGTGCCAGCGCATCCACCAGCATCAACACTTCGCGACTCATTGTTTGCGGCTCCTAAAGTCAACTTTGGGGACAAGGCGTGCTTTGTCGATGTCCGCGAGCGTGAAATCGAGCATCGCGGGACCCGCCTTCCCTTCGAATTCCAGACCGATGGAATCGCCTTCGGGAGCATGCACGATACCCCGGTACGATTTCCGTCCGTCCAATGGCTTTTTCAACGTGATTACCGCTTCGCAGCCTGCGAAGCGTTCGAAGTCCGCCAGTTTCTTCAGCGGACGGTCGAGACCGGGCGACGAAACCTCGAGTCGCTCGTAGTCGATGTTCTCGACCGTCAGAACGTGCTGCAGCTGACGCGTGACCTTCTCGCAGTCCTCGATCGCGATCCCCGCGGGCTGATCGATGAAGATGGTCAGCATGCCGCGCCCGGTGCGCTCGAGGTCGACCAGCTCGTAACCGAGCCCGGTGACCGTGGTTTCAATCAGTTCCGTCAGTTGCACAATGCCCACTCCAGATGTTCTGCGCAGCGGGCCGGCAACTTCCTTCGCTCTAATTCTTGCTTCGCTAGGGATTCGCGGGCCGCGCGCCAGGTGAGCGCGCGCGCTTCTCACCTACCTGCCCCACGATGACGAACGACCCGGATGATTGGAGGCCCCCAAATTGACAATGCCGAACGTGAAACGTCGGCATCTGTTGGTATCCAATTTGGGGCGAACCAAAAAAAAATGGGCGAAACGCCCATCTTCTCACTTAGCCAGGTGGTCGCACCTGGGGCGCGTATTACAGCGCAGAAAAACAGCCGCACGCCCAGCGACTTTGTGATTCTAGCCTTTTTTGCACATTAACGCAAATCACCGGTCAAGCCCAAGCCGCCTTTTGCCGTTATTTATGGGCTAGCAAGGGGATTTTCCGGTGTTTTATGCGCGAACCGCGCGCATTGCCGCCGTTGCATCGCCGCGACGCCCGCCGCATGTCGCAGCCGGGCGTCGCGCGCTTCACGCGTCAGTGCCCGCGCGTGCGGTTGCGCGGCGTGCCACGCGGGCCGCCACGGCTGTTGCCGCCCGCGCGGTTGCCGTTGGGGTTGGCATTGCCGCCGTTGCCGCCGTTGCCGGGACCGCTGCGGCGGTTGCCGCCGGCATTGCCGCCCGCACGCTTGCCCTGCGCGCCCGGCGCACGGTTGCCGTCGACCTCGCGGCCGCCCGCACGGTTGCCGCCACGGCCGCCGAAACCGGAGGCCGCGCCGAAATTGCCGTGACCGGCACCCGCGCCGCCGCCGAAGCCGCCCGCCGCACCGCGCCGTCCCTGGCCCTGACGCGGCTGACCCATCGCACCGTGCGAACTCAGCACCGGCTCGCGGTTGATGAAGCCCATCGACGTCTGCATCGGATCGGGCTGGCGACGCTCCTGCTCCTTGCCGCCGCGACCGCCCTTCTCTTCGCTCGGCGCCTTCAGGCCGACCGCTGCCATCAGCGCGCGCACCTGGTTGTCTTCGAGCTCTTCCCAGCGGCCGCGCTTGAGACCCTTGGGCAGCGCGATCGGGCCGTGGCGCGTGCGGATCAGGCGGCTCACCATCAGTCCCGCCGCCTCGAACATCCGGCGCACTTCGCGGTTACGGCCTTCGGCCAGCGCGACGTGATACCAGTGATTCGTGCCTTCGCCACCGCCGTCGCGGATGCGCAGGAAACTCGCGGGGCCGTCCTCGAGCTCGACGCCCTTGAGCAGCTTCTGGCGATTCCCCTCGGTCAGCTCACCCACCACGCGCACGGCGTATTCACGCTCCACGCTGTAACGCGGGTGCATGAAACGGTTGGCCAGATCGCCCGAGGTGGTCAGCATCAGCAGACCTTCGGTGTTGAAGTCCAGACGGCCGACGGCCAGCCACTTCGCCGTTTTCATCGGCGGCAGGCGATCGAATACCGACGGACGGCCTTCCGGATCGGCGTGGCTCACGATTTCGCCGGTCGGCTTGTGATAGATCAGCACGCGCGGCGGCTTGTTCTGCAGCTTGCGCTTGATGGGCTTGCCATTGATGCGGACCTGGTCGGTCGGCAGAATGCGCTGGCCGATGTGCGCGGGCTCGCCGTTCACCGAGACGCGCCCGGCGATGATCAGCTCTTCCATGTCGCGGCGCGAGCCCATGCCCGCATCCGCCAGCACTTTGTGCAGCTTCGGTGCGTCGTCGTCCGGGCTCAGCACGCGCTTGGGCTGCTGGGCACGGCCGCGGCGCAGCATCGGCGCCCGCACGCCCGAACCGGCGCCGTTGTCGGCGTCGAACGCCGGCGACGTCACGTACAGGAACAGGTCGTCCTGCGTGGACTCGCCCGCGGCGGCGGCCGGCTGGCCTTCGCCTCGCACCTGGCCCTTCTGTCGCTTGCCCGCGCCTTGCTGGCGCTCGCCCTGCTGGCGTTCGCCCTGACGCTCACCTTGAGCGGCAGCGCCCGCATTCTGGCGGCGGCCCGGCTTCTTCGCGCCTGCGTCCTTGTTGCGCGGTGCGCGCCCGGCAGGAGCACGCTCAGGCGCCGCTTGCGGCGCGTCAGCGGGCGCTGCGGGCGCGTCCGCGCCCTCCGCGCCTTCTGTGGCCTTGGCCTTCGCACCCGCGCGGCGGCGCGCGATCAGGCTGCGCGGCCCGCGGCGCAGGCCGCGGCGCGGACGCTCTTCGCCCTCGCCGCCCTGTGCTTCGCCTTCGACCTGCGAAGCCCGCGTGTCGTCGTCGCGCGCGGAGGACGCGTCGGTCGAATCGGTGTCGTGGATATCAGTCAAAACAACCTCAAAATGTCAGGTTGCGCGCCCGCTTGCGGGGCGCGTCAAAAATGCTTGTTGCTTCAGATGCCGCGTCGTGCGGCTTCGTCGTCCGTCGTCGAGACGGGGTCGTCCTGCGCCGCGTCGCGGCGGTCTTCGTGTTCTTCTTCGCCCGCCGCATCTGCTGCGTGCGCGGCATCCTGCGCGTGAGCGTCCGGGGCTGACCCGTGCTGCGCGAGGCTTGCTTCGTCATGTACCGCTTCGCCCGGGGCATCGGCTGCGTATGCAACGTTTGCGCCTGCCGCCTCGTGCGTTGGTTCCGCTTCTTCCGTTGCGTGCGTCTCGCGCGCTTCGCTTTCGGGCTGTGCGGGCGTTTCATCGCCCGGCGTTTCCCCTTCCGCTACCGGCGTCAGCGCATCTTCCGCGCCCGCGACACCGGAGTCAGCCTCGGGCTGGCCTTGCGCAACGAACTGTGCCGCGGCGCTATCGGGAAACTCGATCGCATGCTGGGCAAGCAGTTGCTCGCCGAACTGGCTCGACGGATCGTCGAGCGGCGGCAATTCGTCGAGCGACTTCAGGCCGAGATCGTCGAGAAACTCCCGTGTCGTTGCATAGAGTGCCGGGCGGCCCGGCACGTCACGATGACCGATGACTTCGATCCAGTTACGGTCCTCGAGCTGTTTGACGACCTGCGTGTTGACCGTGACGCCGCGAATTTCCTCGATATCGCCGCGCGTGACCGGCTGCCGGTACGCGATGATCGCGAGCGTTTCGAGGACCGCGCGCGAATAGCGCGGCGGCTTTTCGGGGTGCAACCGGTCAAGGTACGTCCGCATGGCCGGCTTGCTCTGAAAGCGCCAGCCCGACGCGAGCCCCACCAGCTCGACGCCGCGCCCGGACCATTCATGCCGCAGGTCTTCGAGCAGGTTGCGGACCGTGTCGGCCGAAATGTCGTCGGCAAACAGTTTGCGCAGTTCGCCGATCTTCAACGGCTCCTGCGTGCAGATCAATGCAGTCTCGAGGACGATTTTCGCCTCTTGGGTATTCATGCAGCCAGGTCAGACCCTAAGTAAGGTAAATCAGGTTCAAGGAACCGGATCAGACAGACGAAAGACGATATGGAACTTGGAGACGCGCTCGCCCGATTCTGATCGGTCATATTGATGGGAGCACGCACCGGGGGGCCGAAATTCAGGCAAAGAGCCAGACCCAGCCGGAGGGAGCCGCGAAGTTCCCGCAGGGAATCGCTTGACTGAGCGCCATATTACGCAAAAACGCCGGGTGCGTAAAGACGCCATTCCGCATGAGGGGCCTCATTTTAATCCGGGCCCCGTCACCGCTTTATGCCCGCTGGCGCCACGCCGGTGCATGGCGCGGTGCAAGCCGCGCCGACGCACACTCAATGCGCTCCCACCGTCTCGAGGTAGCGCGCGAGTCGCTCGACGCCGGCGTCGAGCCGCGCGGGGTCGCACGCATAGCACCAGCGCACGAAGCCTTCCCCTTGCGGTCCGAACGCGCTTCCCGGCGCGAGGCCGAGGCCCACGTCGCGCACCAGCGCCTTGCACAACTCGAGGCTGTGCTGCGCGCCCGCCAGCCGGAAAAAAAGGTACATCGCCCCGTGCGGCACTTTCACATCGACGCCGGGCAGCTTCGCCAGCGCCGCGGCGAGGTGGTCGCGCGAGGCGCGCAGATCGGCCACCAGCGCACGCGTGAACGGCTCGCCGTGCTCGACGGCCGCAATGCCGGCCTGCTGCACGAACGCGGGCGCACACGAGGTGTTGTACTCGACCAGCTTGCCCAGATCGTCGGTCAAGGTGCGCGGCACGACCATCCAGCCGAGCCGCCAGCCGGTCATGAGCCAGGCCTTCGAGAACGAATTGACGCAGATCAGGCGCTCTTCGCGCGACGCAAGATCGAGGAACGAGGGCGCGGTGCGCTCGCTCGTGGCGCCGTAGTAAAGGCGCTCGTAGACCTCGTCGGCGACGATCCAGATGCCGAGGCGCCGGCAATGCTCGAGCACCACGCGCTGCTGGTCGCGCGTCATCGCCCAACCGGTCGGATTGTTCGGCGAGTTGATCATGAGAAGACGCGTCTCGGGCGTGAGCGCCGCCAGCAGCCGGTCGAGATCGAGCGTCCAGCCGCGCTCACCGTAGTCGAGCGAGACCGTCTCGACCGTGGCGCCGAGAATCTTCGGGATTTCGACGAGGTTCGGCCACAGCGGGGTCACTGCCACCACCCGGTCGCCCGCGCCGACGACGAGCTGCGCCGCCAGCATCAACGCGTTGACGCCCGCGCTCGTGACCGCCACGTTATCCACCGACGTTGCGCCGTGCAGTTCGCTCACGTATCGCGCGAGCGATTCGCGCAGCGGCGCGATGCCGAGGTTGTGCGTATAGAACGTGTCGCCGCGCCCCAGCGCGTCGGCCGCCGCCTCGCGGATGAACGGTGGCGTCACACGGTCGGACTCGCCGAACCAGAACGGCAGCACGTCGGGAACGCCGAACCCGGCGTTCGCCACTTCGCGGATCTGCGACGAGCGCAACGCACGCACCGCTTCACGGGGCAGACAGACGGAGGACGACGGTTCGAAATCGCTCATCGGGGTTCCGGGTGGCACAGAATGTGGGAAAGCATGCAGTGTATCGCGCGGCCCCGCGCGACGAGCTCCGCGCCTCCAGGCATACGCGCAGCGGTTTCAGTGCCGCGCTTCGGGCTGGCCGGCAAGTTGACGGATCAGCGACCAGACCGCCTCGGCGGCCGGCGAAAGCGAGCGGTCGCGCCGCCGCACGAGTTCGACGGTGCGCTGCGCGCGCGGCACGAGCGGCCGCGCAAGCAAGGGAGCACCCGCCGGCATGGGCAGCGCGAGCCAGGGCAACACGCTGATGCCCACCCCCGCTTCGACGAGACCGAAGACCGTGGCCGGATGGCCCAGCTCCTGCACCACGCGTGCACGCACGCCCTGCTCGCTCATCACGGCGTCGATGAGCGGGCGGCTGCCCGAAGCGTAATCCAGCATCACCAGACGCTCGCCGTCCAGCTCCTTCCACGCGACTTCCTGGCTCAGCGCGAGCGCGTGATCGCCGCGCACGACCACGCAGAACGAGTCCGTAGTCAGGCATTCGGTTTCGAGATCCTCAGCGGCAAAGGGCCCGATGATGACGCCGAAGTCCACCTCGCCCGAGCGGATCTTGCGCACGACGTCGCTCTGCACGTCGTCGCGCAAGCCAAGCGTGATGTAGGGAAACTGCCGCCCGCACGCGGCGACGACCTGGGGCATCAAGCGGCACGCGACCGTCGGACTGGCCGCCACGACGACGCGGCCGCGCCGCTGCTCGCCGATCTCGCGAATTTCACGCAGGGCGTCATCGAGATCGCCCAGCAGGCGCGGAATGCTCGCGATCAGGTTCGCGCCGACATCGGTGAGCTGCACCTCGCGCGTGGTCCGGTCGACGAGCTTCACGCCAATCTCGGCTTCGAGCTCGCGTACACATCGGCTCACCGCCGACTGCGTGAGCCCGATTTCGTCCCCGGCCCGGCTAAAGCTCTGCAGCCGGGCAACCTCGATGAAAACCCGCAACTGCCGCAGCGTCACATTCATCCGCTTGCCTCATGAATTGTCCGTTTTCATGCAATTTTATGCCGGTCACCCCTCGTTACGTATAGAGGAACCTCGCCACCCATTATTCGCCGCAATGCAGCAATACGGCGCAAACGCACGGCGGACGGGCTTGTCTGCACAAGATTGGTGATTCTCCCGATTTTCTCGATAAGTGTTTTCGAGTCTTATACGCCCCTGGCAATCTCCCGCGCGGGCTTGGCGCCACGCGGCTTCAAGACGAGAACGTACGTGCTGGCACGGTTTTCGCATTAAGGCACGCACAGGTTCGATGGACGTACCGGAAGCATGCAGTCCGGGACGATCCAGCCGGGCCCGCCTGGTACTCCGGCATCCGGCCGGGAGTCCATGAAGAGTGCGCAGCGCGGGGCAGCGCACCGGAGATAGCTTCGCTGAGGTGAAACATGATGCTGTTCGACGATTTGAGAGACAACGAATGGGCGCTGGTCGAGGCGTTGTTCTGTGCTGAACCGGCACGGAGCGAACGGCGCGGACGGCCTCGCGTCGAAGCGCGTGCTGTGGTCAACGCGGTGCTCTGGGTGCTTTCGACGGGTGAAGGCTGGTCCAAGCTGCCGGGCCGCTACCCCTCGCCGCCGACTTGCCGCCGTCGTTTCGACGAGTGGCAGGCAGACGGCACGCTTGCGGAGATCGTCAAGCGACTGAGCACGAACGGGCGTGAAATTTCGCTGCGCGGCCGTATCGGCGCCACGGCGACCAAGCCGCCCGCACCGCCCAGCCGTGATCGCTTGCGCGGCGCGTTCTGGACCAATCCGGAATCGTGGCGCGCGCCGGTCAAGATGGCCTGAGCCGCGCTTGAACTGCTTTCCCGCCGGGCGCATCGTGCGCCCGGCGTGTTTTTCTCCCCATCCTTGCGTATTTCTTGGCCGCTGCAGACCGCTTTCCGGTCGTGCCAGTAGCGCCACCCCTCCCCACTGATGCGGGCCGCATCGACGTCGCTGCGTCCGCAACCAGGCGATCGGCATCGCGCGATACATCTCTTTACTAATATTTACAGCGCGCTTTCGTGCCCGACGTTAGCTTAGGAGCATGTCCACTAACGTCAAGAAACTGGATTGACGGGGAATCACCATGAAATCCATGAACCTGCACATCCGGGGCATCATGGTTTCGCTGTTCGCCCTCGCCCTTTTCGCGCCGACCGCTTCGTTCGTGTCGTTCAGCGCCGCGGCCCACCCGCCGCATGCCTCCGTACCGACATGGTCGATCGCGCGCACCGGCGCGCACGCCATGCCGCCCGTAGCGCCTGGCCCGAACGCGAGCAAACCGCCAGTGCCGCGCGGCGACTTGCGGGGCGATATTGCGGACAATGCCCGTCGCAGCGCGCCGCAGAGGCAGGAACCAGCGCAGCGCCGGTAAGCCGGCCAGCGAAACACCATCGAGGGGACGGCCGGAACCGACGAACGAGCAGCGATGACGGTAAGAGCGTCCGGCACGTCGCGGGCTCAGCAAATACCCTGCCCCGGGGAACCACCGCGCTTCATGTGCGGTCTATCCTTACGCCATCAAGCACAGCGTGGCAGCAGTAATTCCGGTAAGCCCGTATCTTTCGATGCGGGCTTTTTTTTGGCGGGACGAAGAGGACGGGGGTACAAACGGGGGTACTACTGGCTGGCTTCGAGGCCGGATTGGGGTACGCGCTCCGCGACATAGTCGGCCACGCGATGCGCGCTCCACTGCACCGTGCGCTCGTCGCGAGCGAGCCGGGCGAATTCGGCGCGGCCGCGATCGGTCAGCACCGCGATATCGACCGGCGCATGGAAACCCGGCGCCGGCGCAACCGTGCGCTGCCGGACGATGTCCATCATGCCGAGATCGCGCAAATACTGGAACACCTCAGGACGACGCGCCCACGGGACCTGTCGATACTGCACCCGTCTCAGCGCTTCGAGTACTGCTTCGTTGGAATACGTGGTCATCTCACTTCTTTCTTAAAATGCAGTCCTGCGATCATTGAGTCTCACGCGAGCCGGCTGCGGCGCAACGCGGACCTGAGAATGGCGCAGTCTGTGCCCTGGCGGGCCCACGCGCCCTATCCGTGCGATGAGCAGCGGCAGGGACTGCAGGTTATCCGGGCCCCCGTGAAAGCGGCTTCACCGCTTCCCGCACGGCCAACGCCGCGCCACGCTCGCGGCGCAAAGGTCGGTTGGACGCGCATTTTCCCGAAAACAATACGTTACCTCATCCAAATTGATTCTATTCGTTTTGTTTGTGCTATTTGTTGCGCTCGGCCTGCTGTGGCGCAGCGCGCGCTGGCGTGTCGCGGTCTGCGCGGCCGCGGTCTTCTGGCTGCTCGCGACCGGCTGGCTCACCGCGGTGCTGCTCGATATCGCCCAGCCGGAGTTGTATCGCACTCCCTACGATCAGGCGAAAATCGGCCCGGCGCACTTCGGTGCGCGCACCGCCATCATCATGCTGGGCGGCGGCACCGAATCGCACGGCGGCCGGCTGTTCCCCGCGCGCGACGTCTACGCACGCATCGCGCTTGCCGCCGAGTTGTACGCACAGTGCGCGCGCGCGGGCGGCACATGCCGCGTGATCGTGAGTGGCGGCAACCCGGAGCACCATGCGAGCGCCGAGGCCGACAACTACGCGCCCTACCTGCTGCGCGCCGGTGTGCCGAGCGCCGATCTCGTGCTCGAAAACCAGAGCCTCACGACGTATCAGAACGCGCGCAACGTCGCGCCCATCGTCCGCGCCGGGAATGACGAAACGCTCCTGCTCGTCACGTCCTCGTACCAGATGCGCCGTGCGATGCTCGATTTCCGGCGTTTCGACATGGACCCGCTGCCTGCGGTTTCCAGCGTGCGGCATGTCGAGCGCGGCCTGCTTCCGCGCCTCGCAAATCTCAAGTCCGCTGAAACGGCGCTCCACGAATCGATTGGGGTTGCCCAGTTCTATGTGTATCGGATGATCGGCTGGTTCTAATATGACCGTTAGGCGACGTTAGATGTAACGAGATGTAACTCCCGCACGAACGGCTTACGTGATGTCATCTGGAGCGAGTATTTGATCGTTAGAATGGGGTGTCCATCCTGCTTGGACAGGCACCGGCTGGGTCCATAAACCGCTCCTTCGGAGGTAGAGATGAAAAAAGTGTCCCTCGCAGTCCTGATTTCACTTTCCGCACTGGCGGGCGCTGCGCATGCGCAGTCGGATAACGGCATCACGATGAGCACCGACCCGGCCAAGGCCGACGACGTCCTGCAACGCGCGCAGGCGCTGCAGCAGCAACAGGAAGCCGCGCCTGCGCCGGCGCCCATGATGCATCACAAGTCGGGGCATCCGCATCACAAGAAGGCCCCTGCCCAGTAAGAACGGACGAGGCTGGCCGCGCGCAGCCCAGCGCACGCGGGCGACGCCTTCCCGGGAATGAAGCCGATGCCGGTTTAGCCGCCATCGGCTTTTTTCTTCGCCGCGGCACTTCGCTGCGTTTGTGGCCTCGCGCGCAGCGGCCCGCGCCGACGCGCCGGCGCGGTATGCTAAAGTCGCGCACCTCGAAAACGCCGCGGTTGGCCAGTTGCGGTCGGCCAGACGCGGTCGGCTAGACGCGGTCGGCTAGACGCGGTCGGCTAGACGCGGTCGGCTAGACGCGGTCGGCTAGACGCGGTCGGCCAGACGCGGTCGGCTAGACGCGGTCGGCTAGACGCGGTCGGCAGACCCAACCTTTTGTGCGCGCCACGCGCGGAGAAACGCAATGAGCAACATCCAGCTCGACATCGAATGGACCGAAGCGGCCTCACGCAAGATCGAAAAACTGATGCCGCGCGGCGGCAACCAGGATGCGTATCTCGCGCTGCCCCCCATCGAATGCCTGCCGATGGAAGGCGACGTGCTGTTTCTCGGCCCGGCCGGCAAGCAGCAGCCGTTCATCGTGGCGGAGCGCCAATACCACCACGAAGGCGACGCGGACTGGACCATCATCCTGATTCTCGACGTGCCCAACACGGCGCACTGAGCGGCAAACCCAGGCCGCCGGCGGTCGGCATGCGAGGCGCTCGCACCGAAGGCGAGCGCCTGCTTTGGAAGGCAGTTGCGCGGCCCTGGCGGTAGAGGCGCCCGCGAACCGCCCGCGCCGCCGTCCGTCCCAAGCCATGCCGAACCCGACTTCGGTGCGGGCATCTCCAATTTCGACCGCGTCTGGCGCACATGTTGTGCGCGGACTTTCCGCCCGAGCACGGGCCGCGCGAGCGCCCGTGGCGCGAGCCGGGTCAAGCCGCCGCGTGATCCGGGTCGCTAGTCGGTGACACGCCGACGCCCCGCCTTCAGCTCACCGGTGCGCGCCTTGCTGTCGAGCCGGCGCAGCTTCGAGGCGCGCGTGGGACGCGTCGCCACGCGCGCCTTGCGCGTCACGCTCACGCTGTCGACCAGTTCCTCCAGGCGCGCAAGCGCGGCCACGCGGTTCTGTTCCTGGGTGCGGTATTCCTGCGACTTGACCACGACGACGCCCTCGCTCGTAATCCGGCGGTCGGCGAGCGCGAGCAGGCGCATCTTGAGCACCTCGGGCAACGACGAGGCGCGGATGTCGAAGCGCAGATGAATCGCGCTCGACACCTTGTTCACGTTCTGGCCGCCCGCGCCCTGCGCGCGAACGGCGACGAGTTCGATTTCCTGCAACGGGATGGGCGCGCGTGCGGTCATGGGCAACGAGAAAGAAAGCAGGCCGCATCGGGCCGGACACGCGGCAGTGTCGCACAGCGCGGCTGAATCGGCACAGGCATGACACAGGCGTGACACCTCCTCGCGCAAGGGGCAAGCCGATCCGCCGTCGGCCGCTGTGCAGCCAGTTTGCCGCCGCGCGGCGCATGAACCATACTTGCGACATTCCCTTGGGCGAACCCACAGGAGCACGCACCCCATGAAGCTGCGTCCCGCATTCGTTGCCGAACTGGCGGTCAATCTCCTGCTTCCCTGGGTCGCCTACCGTCTCGCCGAGCCGCACTGGGGCGAAGTCGGCGGCCTCATTGCCTCGGCCGCGCCGCCGCTTGCCTGGAGCATCGTCGAACTGGTGCGCTTTCGGCGGGTGGATGCGCTCTCCGCCGTCATTCTGCTCGGCATCGTACTCTCTGTGCTCGCCGTGGCATTCGGCGGCAGCCCGCGCGTGCTGTTGATGCGCGAAAGCCTCGCCTCGGGCGCGATCGGCGCCGCGTTTCTGATCTCGCTTCTCGCCAGGCGCCCGCTCGTGTTCTATCTCACGCGAGCGACGGTCGCGCGTGAGACGCGCGAGGGCGTCGCGCGGCTCGAACAGCTCTGGAAGGAAAACACGAGCTTCGCGGCGGCCATGCGGCTGCTCACGTTCATCTGGGGCTTCGGGCTTTGTCTCGATTCCGCGCTCCGCACGTACCTGGCCGCCACCTGGCCGATCGAGCGCTTTCTCGTCGTCTCGCCGATCATCGGCTATGGCGTGTTCGGCGGCCTGATGGCCTGGACCTTCTGGTATCGCACGCGCATGCGGCGCATCAACGGCACGCACGGCCTGCTCGGCGACGCGGCCGCCGCAGCGAACGCGAGCACGCTCAGCGTGGACTGAGACGCCGGCGCCAGCTTCGGCCCGTTCCGGCATGCATCGACGGTCAGATCGCGCCCGAAATACGTTAGACTCAGCGCCACAGTCCGCGGCGTACCGTCCGCTCTCGAACTCCCTCGGCAGTCGATGCGCTACTCCGTAGAAATCAGGAAATTCCTCTATAGCCAGTACTTTTACGGCGGCCTGCGCATCGCGATCGGCATCTCGCTTCCGGCCGTCCTGTGCCTGTTCGTCCTTCACAAGAGCGAGCTGGGTTTCACCATCTCGACCGGCGCGCTCGGCGCCTGCGTGGTCGACATGCCGGGGCCGCTCAAGTACAAGCGCAACGAAATGCTCGCGTGCAGCGTAATCGGGTTTCTCTCCGCTTACGCCACCGGCCTCGCCACCTTCAGCCCCGTCGCGCTCTGGGCCACCGTGGTGCCGCTCACCTTCGTGCTCTCGCTGATCGTGGTCTACGGCAACCGGTGGCCGCAGATCAGCTTCGCCACCCTCTTCATGATGGTGATGACGCTCGAGGAGCATTTCACGCCGCACCTCGCGCTCGTCAATGCGCTGTGGATCCTGCTGGGCGGCCTCTGGTACACGGCGTGGTCGACCATGATCAGCCAGCTCATGCTCGATCGCATCGAGCAGCAGGCGCTCGCCGAAAGCGTGTTCGCCTGCGCCGACTATCTGCTCGCGCGCGCCCAGTTCTTCGACCTCGACAACGATCTCGACGAGTGCTATCGCAACCTCGTCGCGAAGCAGATCGCCGCCGTCGAGCGCCAGGACGCGGCACGCGACATCGTGCTGCGCAACCTGCCCAAGCTCAGGGCCGGCAAGATCGATGCGCGGCGCGCGATGCACTTCAACCTGTTCATCAACACGGTCGATCTGCACGAGCTGTTCGTGGGCGCACACACCGACTACCCGCTCGTGCGCAACACCTTCGGCGGCTCAGACCTGCTCGTGTTCTACCGCGACCTGATCCGCAAGGCCGCCGCCGATCTCGAAGACATCGGCCTTGCAGTGCTGCAAAACGAGGCGCCGCGCGCGAGCGTGAATGTCAAAGCCGAGTTGCGCGCCATCGAATACGAACTCGAGCTGCTGAAAAAGCGCGACCTGGCCGCGACCGACCCGGAGGCCTATGCGGCGATCTCGGCGTCGTTCCGGCGCATCTGGAGCGCGACACGCCTGATCGACCGCATGCGCCGCAGCCTCGCGAGCGAAGTGCCGACGACCGAAACCGAACTGCGCATCGACGAAGCGCTCACACGTTTCGTGACGAACCGCCGCGTGTCCTGGCTGCAGATCTTCTCGAATCTCACGATGGCCTCGCCTAGCTTTCGCCACGCGCTGCGCGTGACGATCGCCGTGGCGGTCGGCTTCTGGCTCGGGCGGCTTCTGCCACTCACCAACGCCTACTGGATCGTGATGACGAGCATCATCATCCTGAAGCCCGGCTACTCGCTCACGCGCCAGCGCAACGCGCAGCGTATCGTCGGCACGCTGATCGGCTGTATCGCGAGCATTGCGCTGATCCTGCTCGTGAAGCAGCCGCTCGTGCTGCTCGTCTCGATGTTCGCGGCGATGGTGATGAGCTACAGCCTCCTGCTCTTCAACTACACGGCGAGCGTGGTGTTCACGTCGGCCTATGTGCTCCTGATGTTCCATCTGCTCGCGCCGGGCAGCATGCGCATCATCGGCGAGCGCGCGATCGATACGGTGGTGGGCTGCATGATCGCCATCGCCGCGAGCCATCTGTTTCCGTACTGGGAATACCGCCTGATGGGCAAGCTCGTGCACGACATGATCGCCGCGACGCGCAGCTATCTCGAAGCGAGCTGGTGGTGGAGCGGGCGCACGAGCGCGCCGCAGCCGGCGTTCGCGGGGGCCGGGGTGAGCGAGGCAGGCGCGCGCGTGGCCGCCCATGCAGCGCCGGCGGCGACGCGCGCAGGCGATGCGGGCGGCGTGGCGAATCCGGTGACGAGCAGCGTGAGCGCCATGGCGAGCGCTTCGGCGAACGCGGCGAGCGTCATCGACGAACCCGCAGCCGCCGCCGCGACCCTCGACGACTCGCCCACCGCCGGCGCTCCCGGCTCGCCCGTGTCGGCCGTGGGCGCGAAAACCGCTGCACAGACCGCGCAAGCCACGGCGAGCGTAGCCGCAGCGGCACCGTCGCTCGCGCGCGACTTCCGCTACCGGCTCGCGCGCAAGAACGTGCACGTGGCATTCGCGAATCTCGGCCAGGCGTTCCAGCGCATGATGCTCGAACCGAAGGCCGCGCAGAAGTTCGTGCCCGAGCTCAACGACCTGCTCGTGCGCAGCCACGTGCTCGCCTCGCAGATCACCGCCACCGCCCCGCTCCTGCGCAGCACGGCGCGGCCCGACCAGCCGGAGGTCAAGCTCGACGCACTCGAGCGCGCGCTGTCGTGCGTGCGCGAGAACCTCGTCGCCGCCGAAGCGGGCACGCCTGCGCCCGCCGATCAGGCCGACATCACGAAGCAGCTCACGCGCGAACTCGATGCGATGGTGGTGGAAGCCGAGCGCGCGCTCGGCGCCTCGGCGGAACTGCCGCAGGAACTCAAGCTGCTCGCCCACCAGTGCAAGCAGATGATCACAGCGTCCTGGTTGATTCGCCGGGACGCGAGCATCATCCGGCTACCGGAGGAATAAGAAGAAAACGGCCCGGCGCGTCACTGCGTCGAGCCGCTGGCTTGCGACGCGGCCGTGCTCGCGGATGCGTGCGCCGCGCCGGCGCCCACGGTCTCGTCGTACTCGCGCTTGCTTTTCAGTGCGTTGAACAGCACGGTGCCGATCACGAACAGCACCACTACGACGATGAGCACGGCAACGCCGACAGTGGGGTTCTTCCTGCGCGGTTCGTTCATCGGTCGTGCCCAGCCTCGAGTTGGATGACAGGAACGGGCATTCTACGCCGCCATACCTTGCAGACGGCTTGCGGCGCGAGCCGCCGGGTCCCGCCAGATGCCGCTAGGTGCCGCTGCGCACCGGCAGCGCCGTCGAATATTTGAGCTGCTCCATCGCGAAGCTCGAACTGACGTCGAACAGCGGCACGGCGCGGATGAGCTGCTTGTAGACGCGGTCGAAGTCGTCGATATCGGAGACCACGATACGAAGCAGATAGTCGGTCTCGCCGCTCATGCGATACGCCTCGACGATTTCGGGAATCTCCTGCACGGCGCGCGTGAAGGTCTGCGCCCATGCCTCGGTGTGCTGGTTCGTGCGCACGGCGACGAACACCGTCGTCCCCACGCCGAGCTTGCGCGGGTCGCACAGCGCGACCTGCGCGCGGATCACGCCCGTTTCCTTCAGGCGCTGCACGCGCTTCCAGCACGGCGTTTGCGAAAGATTGACGCGCTGCGCCAACTCCGCGACCGGCATGGTCGCGTCCTGCTGCAGCAACTCAACCAGCTTTCTGTCGATGAGATCCATTTCCGCACTCCCCGAAGCGTAGAAATTTATTCTACACGATGGGCAAACGGGAAAAGAATAGGAAAACGCTTTCCAGGCGCGAACGGCTATAAATCTTCTTGTAGAAACCGGAAGAAGAACACGCCATGAACGCCCCTGCCGAACTCGCCCTGCTGAACGCCTTCCACACCGCGGAGCAGCACGCTGCCGCCGTCGCCCGCTTCACCGCCGCGCTCGACGCCGCTTTCGATGCCTGCGCGACGCCCGACGACCCGTCGCGCTGCGCCCGCTTCGCGCGCGGCCTGCGCGCGGCGCTCACGCGTGCGCTCGCCGATCCGGCGCTCGTCACTCCCGCGCAGCGCGAAGGCAGCGCGCAGACGTATCGGCGTCATGTCATCGCGGCCGACAGCCGCGGCCGCTACGCGGTCGCGGCGCTCGTCTGGCAGCCGGGCCACGCGAGCCCGATCCATGCGCATCACACCTGGTGCGGTTACGCCGTGCTCGACGGCACGCTGACCGAAACGCTCTACGCGTGGGACGACGCACGCCAGGGCGCCGACGTGATGCGCTCGCATCCGCGCGCGAGCGGCGCGGTGTCGTTCGGCGGACGCGGGCGCGGGCGCGCCAGCATTCACCGGCTGTCGAACGGCAGCGACGCGCAGGCCGTCTCGCTGCATGTCTACGGCGTCGCCGCCGAGCACATCTCAACGCAGGTCAACGACGTGCTGCCGCTCGTGCGCAAGACGGCGCTCGTGTCTTAACGCGACTGGCCCCTATCCATCGAAGGCGTCACAGGTGATTTGAGTTTGACCTGAGCGGCGCAGACCTTCAGCCGCGGCTGCCCGCCGTGGGAATCTGGGGCGGTGCGCCCTCGGGGCCCGCCGTCGGCGGCGGCGCGGGCCGCGGCTCGTGCGAGGCATCGCGTGCCACGCCGCCGCCCACGTGCACGCCATGCGGATGCGGATGACCATGCGGCTCCTCGACATCGCCGCCGCGCGAGGACATGTGCACCTGCATCTGCGGCACCGGCATCTCGATGCCGGCTTCGTCCATGTGGCGCTTCAGGCGCGCATTGAACGCGCGCGCCACACTCCACTGCTGCAGCGGCCGCGTCTTGATCTGCCCTTTCACGACCATCCAGTTCGGGTCGAACCGGTCGAGCCCCCACACTTCCACGGGCCCGAGTATCTCGCGGCGATAGCGGAAATCGGCCACGAGTTCCGCGCCGGTCTCGCGAATCATGCGCGTGACCGTATCGAGATCGACCGAGAACGGCACGCGCACTTCGAACACGGCGAACGCAAAATCGCGCGAAAGGTTCTTCACGATCTTGATCTGCGAGAACGGAATCGCGTGGATCGCGCCCTGCCCGTCGCGCAGCCGCACGGTGCGGATCGACAGATGCTCGACCGTGCCCGCATGCCCGTTGTCGATGTCGATCCAGTCGCCCACCGAAATCGTCTCTTCGATGATGATGAACAGACCGGTGATGAGATCGGCCACGAGCGACTGCGCGCCAAAGCCGATGGCGAGACCGATCACGCCCGCGCCGGCGAGCAGCGGCGTGACGTTGATGCCGAGATTCGCCGCGGTGGCGATTCCGGTGATGGTGAGGATCGTCACGAGCACCGCGTTGCGCACGAGCGGCAGCATGGTGCGCGCGCGCGTGCTGGGCGCGCGGCCCTTGGTGCGCGGACCGCTCGGATTGAGCGCTTCGAGGATCGCAGTATCGACCGTGATCCACACGAGCCACGCGAGGAACACCGTCGACACGATCGCGAAAATGGCGTGCGCGATGCCGCGCGCGGCCACGCTCGCCTCGATGATCGCGGCGAGCGAAATGTCCCACAGGCGTGCGCACGATTCGAAGTACGCGAACCAGATGAACACCACGAGCAGCGTGCCGGCAAAGCGCAGCAGGCGCCGCAGATACGGCGAGCGCCGCCGCACGCGCGCGGGGTTCGGGCGCGTGATGCGCAGCACGACCGCCGAGAGGAAGAACGCGAGCACGAGCAGGAGCGCGGAGACCACGGAAATCTGCAGCACGTCGTCGCGGCTGCCGATCCCGCCGAACGTGGCGACGATCGAAGCGCCGGCGAGCAGCAGCATCGGCAGTTGCCAGAGCGAGGCGAGCACGTCGAGGACTTCGGTGAGCGCCTTGTGGCCGTGGCGCAGCGAATAGCTGCGGTTGCGGATGAGATGCGCGACCGGGCGCCGGAAACCAAAGGCGAACACCACCGTCAGCACTGCGGCCGCCATGTTCGCGGCGGTGCTCACCAGTGCCGCCGTGTTCGCGCCCAGCTGGCGCGCGACTTCGAAATTGGTCGCGGCGTCGCCGAGCGCGGCCAGCACGCCGATCGCAAAGAGCAGCCGGCGCGAGCGCGCGATCAGCAGGCGCACGGCCGCGCGCCGGTGCCCCGAACCGAACAGCGAAAACATGATCAGGCAGATGGACGAGAACACCGCGCCCGCGACGATCGCGTAGGCGATCACGAGGGCGAGCGTGCGCCCGAGCGCGTCGGGCAGCGAACGCTCGACCACGAGCGCGCCGAGGAACGCCACGATCCACGGCGCCGCGCGATGCACGACGAAAATCAGCAGATCGATGGTGCGGGGATCGGGCCGCAGGCCGGTCTCGACATCGAAACGCCTGAGCAGCCGCCGCTCGATCCAGCGCAGCACCGCGGCGCATGCGCCCCAGCCGGCCAGCATGGCGAACAGATCGAACACGATGCGGCCGAGGCTTTCGCCTTCTCCGCCCGAGGCGATGTCGTAAAGCTCGACGCCGGCTGCCCTGAAGCGCCCCGCCCAGTAGTGAAACGGACTGCGGCCGCGGCGGGCGTCCGCCTCGACCGAGGCGAGCCCGGATGCGATTGCGCCCAGCAGCCCCGCCGAGTTCGCCGCCGCGCCCGAAGCGGGCGCGGGCGCCACGTTTTGCGACGCGCTGCGCAGCTTCTTGAGCTGATTCAGGAGCGCGGTGCGCTGGCGCTCGTTGTCGAGCGTATTGATGACGCTGTCGAGCGAGCGCGTGAACTCGGCCTGGCTCGCCGGTGACGGCGCAGAGGCCGCCTCGGCCGCCGAAGCCCCCGAGGCAGCCGCCGGCGCCCCGGTGATGATGCTCTTGAGCACCGGCAGCACGGGCGCCGGCGCGGCTTGGGCGGCGGCCCGCAGCGGCGCGGCAAGGCACGCCGCGAGGCAAGCGAGGAGCATGAGTGCGCGCAGGAACGCGCGTAGACCCGGGCGCGCCGGCGCGGCGCGTGAAAGAAGTGCACGATCCGCCGGGTCGATGCGCATGCGCGACGGCCCGGCGCCCGCGCCATCGCGTCCGATGCTGGTATTCATGGCGGAGGGGCAAAAACAGGACGTTCCAGTTTAGCCGCACTCCACCTCGCCGCGCCGCGCGCGTGCGTAACAGTTTGTCAGCGCGCAGGACGCGCCGCGTCGCGCCTCAGTAGGCCGCCGTTGTGATCTGACGAATGAAGCGGCCCTGCTCGAGTTCGTCGACGAAGGCGATTGCGTAGTCCTCGGCAGAAATGCGGCTCTCGCCCTTCGCATCGGCGATCAGCGTATTGGCGCCCGTGCGGAATGTGCCCGTGCGCTCGCCGGGCGCGATGATCGCGGCCGGCGCGAAGAAGGTCCAGTCGATGTCGGTGACGGTACGGTAGTAGTCGAACGCCTCGCGATGGGCGAGCGCGATCGCCCTGTAGGCGTCGGGGAAGCCTTCGGTATCGACGAGCTGCTTGCCGGGCGCCACTTCCAGCGAGCCGGCGCCGCCCACCACGACGAGACGCTCGAGCCCCGCGGCGCGCACGCCTTCCACGAGCGCGCGGCTCGCGACCAGCAGGTCGCCAAGCTGATCCTTGGGCGGCGCATAGGCGCTCGCCACCACATCGTGACCGCGCACCGCGGCTGCGACGCTCGCCGCGTCGAGCAGATCGGCCTTCGCCGCGTGGACGTTCGGTGCGGCCGCCACGCGCTCGGGCTGGCGCACCAGCGCGCTCACCTGGTGGCCGCGGCGCGCCGCTTCGGCGGCGATGCGAGAACCGACCATGCCGGTTGCGCCAAAGAGGGCGATTTTCAGCGTCTTGCTCATGAACTGACTCCTGTTTTCCGTAATTATGTAACTAACGAAGTTACATTTCGGGGGTGAAAAAACGGGGCAATGCCCCGCTGATGATTCTGCTTGCGCGCAGCCCGCTCAGGCCCGCCGCGCCCGCGCGCGTTCGAGCTTGCGCTCGCTGCGCGTCATGTCGTCGACGACGTCCGCGAGCGTGCGCGTGGCGAGCGACGCCTCCATGGCGCGCTGTGCGTCGTCGATCACGCCGCGCAGCGTCTGCTGGATGTGACGCCCGACGAGGCAGGCCGGATTCGGCTCCTCGCGGTGCATGGCGAACAACTGCGCGTCGTCGACTGCATGGTAGACGTCGAGCAGCGTGATTGCCTGCGGCTCGCGTGCGAGCAGCGCGCCACCGCCCGCGCCCAGTTGCGACGACGTGAGGCCCGCGCTGGCAAGCATCGACAGGAGCCGGCGGATCAGCGCGGGATTGGTGTTCACGCTGCCCGCGATGATCTCCGACGACAGCGGCACGCCCTCCTGCTGCGCCAGCAGCGCGAGCACGTGAACGGCAAAAGCGAAACGGCTACTCGTATTCACGGCAAACCTGCCACTGCTGTGCGGCGCACGAATGGTTCGAACCACGCGCGTCAAAAAGTGTAACCATCATAATTACATTAATTCGTAGCGTCAACCCGTCAGTCGCGGCCCGCACGGCTGCGGCCTTACTTCGAAGCATCCGATGCCGGCGCCGACGCGGCCGCGTTGCTCGCCCAGCGCTGCAACGAATGCCCCGCACTCGTCAAGCCGGTCCCGGTGGCCGCGGCGGCCTGCCCGAGCAAGGCCTGCGCCGTGCTTGCCGCGCCGCGCAACTGGCCCTGCGCCGCCGAAGCCAGCTCGGCCGTGGACGCGCTCGCCTGTTGACCTTGCGAGGCCGCCGAATCGAGCTTCTGCTGCGCTGCACCGAGTTGCTGGTTCACGAAGCTCGCGGCCTTGTCGAGCGTTTGCGCAGCCTGCTGCGCGGCCTGGTTGGCGGCGTCCTGCGTGGCCTGCTTCACGGCGTCGGCGGACTGCTTGCTCAGATCGGGTGCGGAAGCATCGTGCTTGTTACAGCCGGCGAGCGCCGCACACACAAGCAGGGAGGCCAGCGTCAGCGTTTGCGTCGAAACCTTCGAATACATGGTCATCCTGAAAAATTCGCCGCATGAAGCGGCTTGCATAGATGAAAACGCGGCAATGATACGCCGTCGCGCAACACCGACTCCGACGAAATGAGCGAAAAGCCCGCGCGCTCGAAAATCGGCCGCGACACCGCGCTCGCGTCGGCACTCAATACCGTCGAGCGGGCCTCGCGCGCGAGCGCTTCGAGCCGCGCCAGCGACAGCGTCGCGAGGCCGCGGCGCGACCACACCGGCGCGACGTAAAGCATCTCGACGTGATCGAGCGGAAAGAGCTGCCCGAACGCCGCTGCCGCGCCGTCACAGTACGCCACGAGCGTGACCCCGCGAGAAAGACGCGCGTCGAAGTCCGCGAGATCGTCGGCGGCCGCAGCCCACGCGCTGCGCTGCGCCGCGTCGTAGAACGAGGCAGCGAGCGTGGTCACGGACGCGCGGAACAACGCGGCCAGCGCGCTCGCATCGCGGCCCGGCACGTAGCGCCGCCAGTCGATGGTGTGCAGTGCGGCGCCCGCGACGCCGTGCTTTGCGAAATCGTCAAACATGATGGAGTAGACTGCCCAGGCGCACGATCTGTTCCACCGTCCACCTCCGGAGACAAACGATGGCCGTCAAGAAGATCCTGTTCCTCACCGGCGATTTTGCCGAAGACTATGAAACGATGGTGCCGTTCCAGGCGCTGCAGGCAGTCGGCCACCGCGTCGATGCGGTATGCCCCGGCAAGAAGGCTGGCGAGCGCGTGAAGACCGCCATCCACGATTTCGAGGGCGACCAGACCTACACCGAAAAGCCGGGGCACCAGTTCGCGCTCAACGCGACTTTCGACGAAATCGACGCCGCCAGCTACGATGCGCTCGCCATCGCAGGGGGACGCGCGCCCGAATATCTGCGCCTCGACCCGAAGGTCATCGAGATGGTGCGTCACTTCGCCCAGGCGAACAAGCCCATCGCGGCGATCTGCCATGCGGCCCAGCTGCTCGCCGCGGCCGAGGTGATCCGCGGCAAGCGCATTTCGGCCTATCCGGCCTGCGCGCCCGAGGTGCGGCTCGCGGGCGGCGAATATGCCGACATCGCCATCGACATCGCCGTGACCGACGCGCCCTTCGTCACCGCGCCGGCGTGGCCCGCCCATCCCGAATGGCTGCGCCAGTTCCTCGTGCTCCTCGGCACGCGCATCGAGCCGTGAGCGAGCGCTGATCCCACGCGCGCGTCGCCCCTGTTTCGCACGGGGCGACGCGCGCGCCAGCCGCCAATTCGGACAGCTCCGATAGAGCGCGCTTGTCTGGACGTCTAAGCGCCTGCCGGTGGTCGCAACGCCGTTGCAGGCGCCGCCCGCGATTCGCTTCGCTCGCTTGCCTTCGCATTCGCGCCACCCGCGCCATCGCCCGCACCTTATTCCGCAAGGCTACTGGGCGAAGCCTCCGAGCGCTCCGCGCGTTCGAGCGCGCTGATGATCTGCTCCGCGTCGCCGGGCAACGGCGGCGCGACCGCAAGCGCATCGGGCAGCGACAGATAGAACGTCGTCCCCTCGCCTTCCGTCGACTCCACCCACACGCGCCCGCCGTGCCGCTCGACCACGCGGCGCACGAGCGCGAGCCCGATGCCCTCGCCTGGCGCCACGTTGCCGTGCATGCGCTGAAACGCCTGAAAGAGCCGCGGCAGGCCGACCTCGGGAATACCGAGCCCGTTGTCGCGCACATAGAAAATCTGCAGCGACTCCACGCCCGGCGGTGCATGAGCCGTGCCGATCTCGACGCGCCCGTCGCGCGCCGGATCGAGATAGCTGAGCGCGTTGCCGATCAGGTTTGCAAACACCTGTTCGAGCGCAGTAGGGTCGCCCCATACGTCGGGCAGCGTTTGCACGCTCACCTGCGCGCCGCGTGCGCGGATCGACGCGTGCATCGCGTCGACCACGCGCTGCACCAGTTCCTGCACACTGATACGCTGTCGCCGGTACTCCACGCGCCCCGCGCGCGCGAGCCGCAGCAGCGCGTCGATGATGTGCGATGCGCGCAGCACCGCCGTTTGCAGATAGCGCAGCGCCTCGCCGATATCCTCGTTGATGGTGCGCTCGATGCGCGCGCGCACCTGCGGCGAGAGCGAAGAATGCGCGATACGCTCGCGCAGGTCGTTGCACGCGTGATTGAGCTCGCGCGAAAAGCCCTGCAGGTTCACGAGCGGCGCGCGCAGATCGTGCGACACGCCGTGGATGAACATCTCGTTTTCCTGAGTCTGCTGGCGAAGGTTTTCGTTGATGCGTGCGAGCTGGTCTGCGCGCCGTGCAAGGTCGGCCTGAAAACCGAGGCGCAGCCGCTCGGCTTCGATCAGCCGCTGGCTGATCTGGTGCAGCGTGAGGTCGAGTTCGGCGATTTCGTCGTTGCCCGCCGTGAGCGGCGCAAGCGGTTCGTTCGCGGCCAGCCGGTTCGCGTTGTCGGAAAGCGCATCGAGCCGCCCGCGCACCCCGCGCGTAAAGACCCAGACGGCAAGCGCAACCAGCACGATCGAACCAAGCACTGCCGTCATCACGAGCGTCTGCTGCTGGGCGCGCGCCGCTTCGGCGGCGGACACCCGAAATACGTCGAGGCGGCGCTCCTCGGTCTGGAACGAGACGATCTGCGTGCGCACGCGGTCGAGCACGTCGGCGGCCATGAGCGCGCGAAAGCGCTCGGCCAGGTCGACGCGCCGGCCAGAACGCAAGAGGTCCTGCACGCGGTCCGACCATTGGCGATAGTTCTGCACGGCGTGGCGAATCTGCACGGCGCGCTCGACCTGTGTGGGATTATCGGCCACGAGTTCGACGAGCCGGTCGATGCGGCGGTCCACGTCCATCCACATCGAGACCGGCGTGGCATAGCTCGTGTCGTTGGCCGCCACCGCACCGCGCAGCTTGACCGACTCGACCAGCACCGGTTCGAGCACGCGCGAAGCCTGCGCCAGCACCGCCTGGCTGTGCTGGCCCCAGCGCTCCGCGGCGGCGGCGTCGGTCTCGGCCTTCACGATGGCCGACAGCAAGCTCAGTTCGAACACGGCGGGAATCGCGATCAGCAGAAGCCCTTTGGTCGTGAGGCGCATTGCGTGGCGGGTACCGGGCGACCGGACGTGCGTGAAGTGGCAATCCGGCCATTATGTCGGCGTTTGCGCCCTATGTGCGCCCGAAATTTATCCTCGCGAAAACGCGAGAGGATTTCGATTCGCCGACAATCCATTGATGCGGAAAGGAAAATCGAATTAAGCGCCCTAACTTGGCGCGCGAGTTCCCCACCTTTGCGCGGAAGCCCCGGGATTGTGCCGGAACATGGTGCATACGCCCCGGAAATCAGCACCGGCACCGGCGATACGGCGCCTGCCATTTTTCCGCATCGGTGCACGGCCGCACCGGCTTGACGCCTGCTTTGGCTGCGAATTCACCAGTTTGGCGCTGAAGCTGGCCCATATCTTGCTCACTATGCGCCATTTTGGGCAAACTGGGTACGCCAGATGGACAATCTAAAAACCGGCACCGACACGCTATTCCTGCTGCTGGGCGCCGCCATGGTGCTCGCCATGCACGCGGGGTTCGCGTTTCTCGAACTCGGCACCGTGCGCAAGAAGAACCAGGTCAATGCGCTCGTGAAGATCCTCGTCGATTTTTCGATTTCGACGATCGCCTACTTCTTCATCGGCTATACGCTCGCCTACGGCGTGCAGTTCTTCTCGCACGCGGACGTGCTCGCCGAGCACAACGGCTACGCGCTCGTGCGCTTCTTCTTCCTGCTCACCTTCGCGGCGGCCATTCCGGCCATCGTGTCTGGCGGCATCGCCGAGCGCTCGAAGTTCAATCCGCAGCTGTTCGCGACCTTCGTGATCGTCGGCTTCATCTACCCGTTCTTCGAGGGGATGGTGTGGAACAACCGCCTCGGTTTCGAGGATGCGATGACGCACGTGTTCGGCGTGCCGTTCCATGACTTCGCGGGCTCGGTAGTCGTCCACGCGTTCGGCGGCTGGATCGCGCTGCCGGCCGTGCTGCTGCTCGGGCCGCGCCACGGCCGCTATACGCGCGACGGCCGCATCGCCGCGCACCCGCCTTCGAACATCCCGTTCCTCGCGCTGGGCGCATGGGTGCTCGCGGTGGGCTGGTTCGGCTTCAACGTCATGAGCGCGCAGACCATCGACAAGATCAGCGGTCTTGTTGCCGTCAACTCGCTCATGGCGATGGTGGGCGGCACGCTCGCCGCGTGGTTCGCAGGCCGCAACGATCCGGGCTTCACGTACAACGGGCCGCTCGCGGGGCTCGTGGCCGTGTGCGCGGGCTCGGACATCATGCATCCGCTCGGCGCGCTCGTGACGGGGGCGGTTGCCGGCGCGCTGTTCGTCTATATGTTCACCTGCGTGCAGAACCGCTGGCGCATCGACGACGTGCTCGGCGTGTGGCCGCTGCACGGCCTGTGCGGCGCATGGGGCGGCATCGCCGCGGGCGTTTTCGGCCAGCGCTGGCTCGGCGGCCTGGGCGGCGTCTCGCTCGCCGCGCAGATCGTCGGCACGATTGCGGGCATCGCGATCGCCTTCCTTGGCGGGCTCGTGGTGTACGGCCTGCTGCGCAAATTCGTTGGGCTGCGCATCGATCGCGAACAGGAATTCAACGGCACCGACCTGTCGATCCACAAGATCACGGCCACGCCGGAACGCGAAACGGTTTCCTGACCGACGCGCAGTACGCTCACGCGGGCGGCGCCCTGCCGCCCGCATTCCGTACGCATCACTAACGGATCATCAAAGCTGGCCCATGCCGCCGGCGACGATCACTTCGGTGCCGATCATGAAGGCCGATTCCGCCGCGCTCAGATGCAGCACGGTCGACGCGATCTCTTCCGCCGTCGCAAAGCGCTTGAGCGGCACCAGCCCACGAATCGATTCCTCGGCCGCCGCGAGCGCGGCTGCATCCATGCCGAACTTGTTGTAGAGCGGCGTCTTCACGGGCCCGGGGCTCACCACGTTCACGCGAATGCCGCGCGGCAGCAGTTCGGCCGAAAGTGTCTTCGCGAACGAGATCAGCGCGGCCTTGCTCGCCGCATACACCGACGACGTGGGCATGCCGATATGCGCGTTGATCGAGCCGTTGAGCACGATAGCCGCACCGTCGCCCAGCACCGGCAGGAGCGATTGAATCTGGAAGTACGCGCCCTTCACGTTGGTGTCGAAGGTGACGTCCCAGAGCGCTTCGTCCACTTGCTCGAACGGCGCGAGCTTCGCCACACCCGCATTGATGAACACCGCGTCGAGGCGCAGGCCGGCGTCGCGCACGGCGGCGGCCAGCTCGCGCGCGCCGGTGATCGAGGCCGCGTCGTTGCGCCATGCGTGCGCGTTCGGGCCGAGCGCGCGCCGCGCGGCTTCGAGGCCGGCTTCGTCGCGGCCCGTGACGATGACGTGCGCGCCTTCGGCGGCATAGGCCTGTGCGGCAGCGAGGCCGATGCCGCTGGTTCCGCCGGTGACGAGGACAGTTTTGTTTGCAAAGCGGTTCATGACGTTCTCCTTGAAGGGGATAGTCTCGATCTGAGACTGTGATGCCATATTGCCGGGCGGCGCGCTTTCTGCCGTACGACGGTTTTGGCGCAGACGTTCGAATCTGTCGAACGTTTTGCACGGGCAGCCGGCTTCAGCCCGTGACCTCGATTCCGTCCACGAGGCGCCTGGCAAGACGCGGCTCGCGCAGCCGGTCGATCCACCATTGCAGTGCGCGTCCCACGTGTTCACCGCGCCACGCCACGTAAAGCATGTTCGGCTCGCGCGGGTTCGCCGTGACCTTCGCGACCAGTTCACCGCGCTCGATGAGCTTCGCCGCGCGCCGCCGCGGCACCCAGCCGACACCCAGGCCCTCGCGCTGCGCGAGGATCTTCGCGCGCATCGACGGCACCGCCAGCACCTCCTGCCCCCCGAGCAGCCCGTAGCCGCGGCCCGGCGTGAGCCGTGCCGAATCGCCGACCGCTACGCCGCGCTCGGCCAGCATGCGCTCGCGCGTGAGCGGCGCCTTCTCGCCCGCGAGCCGATGGCGCGGCGCCACCGCGAACACCCACTCCATCACGCCGAGTTCGAACCAGTGCAGGCCGTCGATGGCGGGCGGTTCGTTGGTCGCACCGACGATGAGATCGGCGCGGCCGTCGCGCAGCGCCTCCCAGGTGCCGGAAAGCACCTCGTGCGTGAAACGCAGCTTGACGCCCGACTGCAGCGCGTCGAAGTCGCGGATCACCGGCATGAGCAGTTCGAATTCGAGAATCTCGTCGGTGACGATCCACAAGCGGTCTTCCCAGCCGTTCGCGACCTGGCGCACGCGCTGCGTCATGCGCGCGACGTCCTGCATCAGGCGGCTCGCCTCCTCGGCGAGCAGATGCCCGGCTGGAGTGAGCTGCAGCCGGTAGCGCCGGCGGTCGAAGAGCAGCGCGTCGAAGCGCGCCTCGAGTTGGCGCGCCGCATGGGAGATCGTGGAAGGCGCCTTGTTCAGCCGTGCCGCCGCGCGCGACAGGCTGCCGGTTTCGCGGATGGCGTCGAGCAACGCCAGTTCCTCTTCGGAGAGCATGTGCGACTCCATCGAACGGGTGATGAGCGATGGTATGGCAGAAAGGGAACGTAGGTCGGTTCACATGACGCCGCGTCCTTGGGGGCGAGCTGTCAAAGTCGCCTTGACGGTCTGTCCAACAAAATTGTCGTTGCCTGGCGCAATGACCAGCCCGAGAATCGAACGCACGTTCACAAACCGTGAAGCGTGCCCGCGCGCCCATCAAAAGGGAGACCATTGCGCAAGAGAACTGCATCACGCCCGCGAAAACATCTTTCCAGTGAGGTATGAGGCCATGTCCGTGCAGTCCCCGTCCCCCGACTCCCCGTTCGTCGACTTGACCGCCATGATTCGCCAACGCACGGCGGAACACGGCGCGCGCGCGGCCATTGTCTGCGAAGACGAGACCGTCACGTTCGCCGCGCTCGATGCGCTGATCGACCGCTGTGCGGCCGCGCTGCAGCGTGACGGGCTGGCACCCGAAGACGTCGTGGCCATTTGTGCGTCGAGTTCGATCCCCTATGCCGCCGTTTTCTTCGGCGCGCTCCGGGCAGGACTCGCGGTCGCCCCGCTGTCGCCCTCCACGCATGTGGACAGCCTCGTCGCCATGCTGGAGAACTCGCGGGCGCAAATCCTCTTCGCCGATGCGGCGGTTTGCCAGTTGCTTGCGGGCGTCACGCTGCCGCCTGCGCTGCGCGTCGTCGACATCGGTGCAGCCGGGCAATTCGATGCGTGGCTCGCGCCCGTGGGCGCCGCGCCCTCGCACGTGGAAATTCGGCCGGAGTGGGCGTTCAACATCATTTACTCGTCCGGCACGACGGGCGCGCCCAAAGGGATCGTCCAGTCGCACGCGATGCGCTACGCCTATACGCTGCGAAGTCTCGAGCGCGGATACGGGCCGCACGCCGTCACCTTGATTGCGACGCCCCTCTATTCGAACACCACGCTGGTGAGCTTCTTCCCGACGCTCGCGCTCGGCGGAACGGTCGTCCTCATGCCGAAGTTCGATGCGAAGCAATATCTCGAGCTTGCCGAGCGCAAGCACGTCACGCACACCATGCTGGTTCCGGTGCAATACCAACGCATCCTCGGCCATCCGGACTTCGATCGCTACGACCTGTCCAGCTTCCACTCGAAGTTCTGCACGAGCGCGCCGTTCGCGGCGGCCCTCAAGGCGGACGCCCTGCACAGGTGGCCGGGCAAACTCACCGAGTTCTATGGCATGACCGAAGGCGGCGCGTCATGCGAGCTTTGCGCGGACGAGTTTCCCGACAAGCTGCACACCGTTGGCCGCCCGCTGAACGGCCATGAAATGCGCCTGATCGATGCCGACGGACGCGAGGTCGCCGCCGGGGAAGCCGGTGAAATCGTCGGGCGCTCGCCTGCCATGATGACCGGCTACTACCGGCAACCGGACAAGACGGCGCAAGCCGAGTGGTACGACGGCGATGGGCGGCGCTTCATTCGAACCGGGGATGTCGGCCGCTTCGACGAAGACGGCTTCCTCGTGCTGATGGACCGCAAGAAGGACATGATCATCTCGGGCGGCTTCAACATCTATCCAAGTGATCTGGAACAGGTGCTCGCCCGACACCCCGAAGTCGCCGAATCCGCGGTGGTTGGCGTTCCATCGGCGCGCTGGGGCGAAACGCCGGTGGCGTTCGTCACGCTCCGGCGCGGTTCGGCATTGACCGCCGTCACGCTCGCCGCTTGGGCCAACGGGCAATTGGGGAAGATGCAGCGGCTTGCCGACGTGGTGATCGTCGACGCCCTACCGCGCAGCCCGATCGGCAAGGTGCTCAAGCGTGAGTTGCGGGAGCGCTATAGCGGCGAGGTCGCCTGACCGGCCGCCTGGCGCACGTTCGTGGATTTGGAGCCGGCGGAAAAAAAAGCGCCACGTTTGCACGTGGCGCCTTGAAAAGTTCTAGCCATTCCGAGGGCCGTGCTAGAACCTGAGAGCCGGTATTCGGATGCGCCGTGCCGTCGGAAAAAGATGCGCAATTATGCGAATTGCATACCGCATGGCACATTAAAACCCCGCAATTTTGCGGGGTCGAGGCGGATTGCCGAAATCGCATTCCATTTTTTACCTACATGCTGACTAAGTCAAGCAAAATCTCGCCAAAATGCGCCAATCGTCGAGCTTCTGGCATCCATTACAATCGTCTGAGAATTAGCGCCCTAATTTAGGGAGCGCCGCCTTGATCGAACGCAAACGGCTGTATCGCGTGGCACGCCCGCGCTGACTTTGTAACGGCTCGCGCGAAATCTCAAAACTGAAATCCTGTTTCGGAAAATTGTCCCGCCAATGACTTCCGCACCCGATTCGCGCCTTCCTGAAGACACTCCGCGAGATAAAGACGGTGGCGCCGACGAAGTGACGGCGCTCGCGCGCGGCCTTGCCGTCCTGCGCTGCGTCGCGGCCGCCGACGCGCCGCTCAGCAACCGCGAACTGACCGAACTGACGGGCATTCCCAAGCCCACGCTTTCGCGCCTCACGGGCACGCTCGTGAGCACGGGCTTTCTCGCCCGGCTGCCCGACAGCGAACGCTTCGTGCTCACCTCGTCGGTGCTCGAACTGTCCAACGGCTTCCTGCGCAACGCCGACATCCGCAGCCGGGCGCGGCCGTTTCTCACGCGGCTGGCCGAGCGCACCGCGCTCTCGGTGCACCTGACCGTGCGCGACCGTCTGGACATGGTCGTGATCGACGCGATCCGCCCGCGCACCGCCGTGCTCGTCACGCGCCTCGAGGTCGGCTCGCGCATCGACATGGGCCGCACCGCCGTCGGACGCGCCTACCTCGCCGCGCTCGACCCGCACGCGCGCGCGGAACTCACCGCCGCGTTGCAGACTTCGACCGGCAACGACTGGGGCGTCTTCGGCAGCCGTCTCGACGCCGCGCTCGCCGAGACCGCCGCCCACGGCTACGGGCTCGCGATCGGCGAATGGTACGAAGGGCTCAACGCCATCGCCACGGCGTTCGCGGGTCCCAACGGCGAGATCTACGCCATCAACTGCGGCGGCGCCGCGCAGCAGTGCCCGCGCGAGTGGCTCGTCAGCCACGTCGTGCCGCTGATGCGCGAATGCGTTGCGCACGTCGTCGACGAAATCGGCGGCGCCCTGCGCCTGCCCCACGCGACCTGACAACACGAGCGGCTGCGCCTTACAAAAAGCACTCGAAGGGTGTAACGCTCGTAACGTCTCGAAAGAAACGGCACTGGACTGTAACGAAGGGGGCAACGTAGCATCATGCTTTTTGGCGGCAAGGGCCAGCCGCGCCGCCGCCCTTCGCCCGTTACGCCAGCCAGCCGCCAGCGACGCCGTCCATGCCCGTGAGCGCATGGCGCGGCACCCGGGCCGCAGCGCGGCGCGTCCTGACATCTTGCTAGCGCACGGCCTGGGTGGCATCGGCGCGCGCCGTTGCGCCGGCGCCATGCGCTGCGGCGCGCTTGTGCGAGCGCTTCGCGGCCGGCCCCCTGTAGTGCGCTCCGCCAAGAGCCTTCGAGAACCCCGCTTCGAGAACCTGTTACCGACCTGACCGATGGATCAACAAGAAAAGCGCCCGGATTCCCCCCATAAAGACACGACGCCGCAGTCCCCCGCTCCGGTCGCCGCGAGGCGCGGCAAGGGCAAGTTCATCGCACTGGGTGTGGTCATCGTGATCGCCGGCATCGTGCTCGCGCGCTGGCAGCCGTGGAACAAGGCGCTCTCGGGCGGCAACGCCGCACCGGCGGCCGGCGCGCACGCGCGGCGCGGCGGTCCGGGCGCCATGGCCAACATGCCGCAGCCCGTGAGCGTGGCGACGGCGAAGGCCGGCGACATGCCCATCGTCATCACCGCGCTCGGCACGGTCACGCCGCTTGCCGACATCACGGTGCGCACGCAACTATCCGGCACGCTTCAGGACGTGTACTTCCAGGAAGGCCAGATGGTGAAAAAGGGCGACGTGCTCGCCCAGATCGACCCGCGCCCCTACCAGATCTCGCTCGCCAACGCCGAAGGCCAGCTCGCGCGCGACCAGGCGCTGCTCGCCACGGCGCGCCTCGACCTCAAGCGCTACCAGACGCTGCTCTCGCAAGACTCGATCGCGAGCCAGCAGGTCGACACCCAGGCCTCGCTCGTCAAGCAATATGAGGGCACCGTCAAGTCCGATCAGGCCAGCGTCGATACCTACAAGCTCGACCTGACCTACGCGCGCATCACGGCGCCCGTCTCGGGCCGCGTGGGCCTGCGCCAGGTCGATCCGGGCAACTACGTGACGCCCAGCGACACCAACGGCATCGTCGTGCTCACGCAGCTCGAGCCGATCAGCGTGATCTTCACGACTTCGGAGGACAACCTGCCCCCCATCATGAAGCAGCTGCGCGCGGGCACGAAAATGTCGGTCACGGCCTACGACCGCAGCAACACGACGCTGCTCGAAGCCGGCTCGCTCCAGACCATCGACAACCAGATCGACACCACCACGGGCACCGTCAAGCTGCGCGCGAGCTTCACGAACCATGAGCAGGGGCTCTTTCCGAACCAGTTCGTGAACGCGCGCCTGCTCGTCGATACGATCCACGACGCCGTGATCGTGCCCACTTCGGCCGTGCTCAACGGCTCGCAGGGGCAGTACGTCTATGTCGCGAAGCCCGATAACACGGTGACGGTGCGGCTCGTGAAGGTCGGCCCCGTCGATGCCGAACGCACCAGCATCGCCTCGGGCCTCACCGTGGGCGAGCGCGTCGTGACCGACGGCTCCGACCGTCTGCGCGAAGGCGCGAAGATCACGATTCCCGCCGAGCATCCGCAACACGCCAAGGGAGCGTCGGGAGCCGCGGGCGCGCAAGGCGCATCAGGGGCCAGCGCGGCCTCGGGCGCGCGTCATGGCCATCGCCACGCCTCGCAGACGCAAGCCCAGTAAGCCAGCATGAATCCATCCCGCGCCTTTATCCTGCGGCCGGTCGGCACGGCGCTGCTCATGGCGGCGATCATGCTGGTCGGTCTCGTCGCGCTGCGCTTTCTGCCGCTTTCCGCGCTGCCCGAAGTCGATTACCCGACCATCCAGGTGCAGACCTTCTACCCGGGGGCGAGTCCGGACGTGATGACGTCCTCGGTCACGGCGCCGCTCGAACGTCAGTTCGGGCAGATGCCGTCGCTCAACCAGATGTCGTCGCAGAGTTCGGCGGGCTCCTCGGTCATCACGCTCCAGTTCAGCCTCGACCTGCCGCTCGACGTGGCCGAACAGGAAGTGCAGGCCGCCATCAACGCGGCCGGCAACCTGCTGCCCTCGGATCTGCCCGCACCGCCGATCTACGCCAAGGTCAACCCCGCCGACGCGCCGATCCTCACGCTCGCGATCACCTCGAAGACGCTGCCGCTCACGCAGATCCAGGATCTCGCCGACACCCGCCTCGCGCAGAAGATTTCGCAGGTGGGGGGCGTGGGCCTCGTGAGCCTCTCGGGCGGCCAGCGCCCAGCCGTGCGCATCCAGGCGAATCCGCGCGCGCTCGCGGCCTACGGCCTGAACCTCGACGACCTGCGCACGAGCATTTCGAACCTGAACGTCAACACGCCCAAGGGCAACTTCGACGGCCCCACGCGCGCCTACACGATCAATGCGAACGACCAGCTCACCGACGCCGACGCGTACAAGGACGCCGTGATCGCCTACCGCAACGGCCGCCCCGTCATGCTCACCGACGTCGCGAACATCGTGCAGGGCGCGGAGAACACCAAGCTCGGCGCATGGGCGGACGGCACGCCCGCGATCATCCTGAACGTGCAGCGCCAGCCGGGCGCGAACGTGATCCAGGTGGTGGACAGCATCAAGGCGCTGTTGCCGCAGTTGCAGGAATCGCTGCCGTCTTCGCTCGACGTGCAGATCGTCACCGACCGCACCACCACGATCCGCGCCTCGGTGCGCGACGTGCAGTTCGAGCTGCTGATGTCGGTGGTGCTCGTGGTGCTCGTGATGTACCTGTTCCTCGCGAACATCTACGCCACGATCATTCCGAGCCTTTCGGTGCCGCTATCGCTGATCGGCACGCTCGCGGTCATGTACCTGTGCGGCTTCTCGCTCGACAACCTGTCGTTGATGGCGCTCACCATCGCGACCGGTTTCGTGGTGGACGACGCCATCGTCATGATCGAGAACATCGCGCGCTACGTGGAGGCGGGCGACACGCCGCTCGAAGCGGCGCTAAAGGGTTCGAAGCAGATCGGCTTCACCATCATCTCGCTGACGGTGTCGCTGATCGCCGTGCTGATTCCGCTGCTGTTCATGGGCGACGTGGTGGGCCGCCTGTTCCACGAATTCGCCATCACGCTCGCGGTGACGATCGTGATCTCGGCCGTGGTCTCGCTCACGCTCGTGCCGATGATGTGCGCGAAAATGCTGCGCCACACGCCGCCGCCCGAAAGCCACCGCTTCGAGGCGCGCGTGCATGCGTTCTTCGACTATGTGATCGGCCGCTACGGCGTGGCGCTCGAATGGGTGCTCGCACGCCAGCGCCTCACAATGATCGTGTTCCTCATCACACTCGTGCTCACCGGCATTCTCTACGTGATCGTGCCCAAGGGTTTCTTCCCCGTGCAGGACACGGGCGTGATCCAGGCCATCACACAGATGCCGCAATCGGTGTCGTATGCGTCGATGGCCGAGCGCCAGCAGGCGCTCGCCGCGGAAATTCTCAAGAACGAGAACGTCGAGAGCCTCACCTCGTTCATCGGCGTGGACGGCACCAATATCACGCTCAACAGCGGCCGCATGCTCATCAACCTGAAGCCGCGCGACGACCGCAGCGAAACGGCGAGCGAGATCATCCGCGACCTGCAAACGAGTGTGGCCCACGTGCCGGGCGCGACGCTCTATATGCAGCCGGTGCAGGACCTCACGATCGACTCGACGGTGAGCCCCACGCAGTATCAGTTCATGCTCACCACGCCGAACATCCAGGACTTCGCGATCTGGGTGCCGAAGCTCGTGCAGCGCCTGAAGCAACTGCCCGAACTCGCGGACGTGGCGACCGACCTGCAGGACCAGGGCAGCTCGGTGTTCATCGAGATCGACCGCGCGAGCGCCGCGCGCTACGGCATCACGCCCGCGACGGTGGACAACGCGCTCTACGACGCCTACGGCCAGCGCATCATCTCGACGATCTTCACGCAGTCGAACCAGTACCGCGTGATTCTGGAAGCCGATCCGGTTCTGCAGCACTACACCGACGCGCTGAATTCGATCTACCTGCCCTCCTCGACCTCCAGCACGGGCCAGGTGCCGCTCTCGGCCATCGCGAAGTTTCACGAGCGGCCCGCGCCGCTGCTCGTCACGCATCTCTCGCAGTTCCCGGCCACGACGATCTCGTTCAACCTGGCTCAGGGCTCCTCGCTCGGCGCGGCGGTGAAGGCGATCCAGCAGGCGGAAAAAGACATCGGCCTGCCGGGCTCGTTCCAGACCCGCTTCCAGGGCGCCGCGCTCGCGTTCCAGGCGTCGCTGTCCAACGAGCTGTTCCTGATCCTCGCGGCCATCGTCACGATGTATATCGTACTCGGCGTGTTGTACGAGAGCTTCGTGCATCCCATCACGATTCTCTCGACGCTGCCGTCGGCCGGGATCGGCGCTTTGCTCGCGCTGATCCTGACCGGGCACGACCTCGACATCATCGGCATCATCGGCATCGTGCTCTTGATCGGCATCGTGAAGAAAAACGCCATCATGATGATCGACTTCGCGCTCGAGGCCGAGCGCCACGAAGGCAAGCCGCCGCGCGAGGCGATCTACCAGGCGTGTCTGCTGCGCTTCCGGCCGATCATGATGACGACGATGGCGGCGCTGCTCGGCGCCGTGCCGCTGATCCTCGGCTACGGCGCGGGCAGCGAGCTGCGCCGGCCGCTCGGCATCGCGATTGCGGGCGGCCTGATCGTGAGCCAGGCGCTCACGCTCTTCACGACGCCGGTGATCTACCTCGCGTTCGACCGGATCGCGCAGCGTCTGCGCCAGCGCTTTGGCGGCGGTTCGCACGGCGCGGCGTCGTCTTCGTCGGAGAGCTGACGCGATGAATCTCTCGCGCCCGTTCATCTCGCGCCCCGTCGCGACCACGCTGCTCGCCGTCGGCATCGCGCTGGCCGGCCTCTTCGCGTTCACGAAGCTGCCGGTCGCGCCCTTGCCGCAGGTGGACTTTCCGACCATCTCCGTGCAGGCCACCTTGCCGGGCGCGAGCCCCGAGACGGTGGCAACCAGCGTGGCGAGCCCGCTGGAGCGGCATCTGGGCTCGATCGCCGACGTCTCGGAGATGACCTCGCAAAGCTCGGTGGGCAGCACGCGCATCACGCTGCAATTCGGCCTGAACCGCGACATCGACGGCGCGGCGCGCGACGTGCAGGCGGCGATCAACGCGGCGCGCGCGGACCTGCCCACGAGCCTGCGGCAGAACCCGACCTACCACAAGGTCAACCCCGCCGACGCGCCGATTCTGATTCTCGCGCTCACCTCGCCCACGTTGAGCGCGGGCCAGCTCTACGACTCGGCGGCGACGGTGCTGCAGCAGTCGCTCTCGCAGGTGGACGGCGTGGGCGAAGTCGACGTGAGCGGCTCGGCCAATCCGGCCGTGCGCGTGGAGCTGGAGCCGCATGCGCTCTTTCACTACGGCATCGGCCTCGAGGACGTGCGCGCCGCGCTCGCCTCGGCCAACGCGAACAGCCCCAAGGGCGATATCGAATTCGGTCCGCAGCGCTTTCAGCTCTACACCAATGACCAGGCGAGCAAGGCGAGCCAGTACAAGGACCTCGTGATCGCCTACCGCAACGGCGCGGGCGTGAAGCTCTCCGACGTGGGCGAAGTGGTCGATTCGGTGGAAGACCTGCGCAACATCGGACTCGCCAACGGCAAGCGTTCCGTGCTCGTGATCCTCTACCGCCAGCCGGGCGCGAACATCATCGAGACCGTGGACCGCGTGATCGCCATGCTGCCGCAGCTCAAGGCGTCGCTGCCCGCCGACGTCGAGGTGATCCCGACGTCCGACCGCTCGGTCACGATCCGCTCCTCGCTCAAGGACACCGAGCGCACGCTCATCATCGCCGTGGCGCTCGTCGTGATGGTGGTGTTCCTGTTCCTGCGCAACTGGCGCGCGACGCTCATTCCGAGCGTGGCCGTGCCCATCTCGATCATCGGCACCTTCGCGGCGATGTACCTGATGGGCTTTTCGCTCGACAACCTCTCGCTGATGGCGCTCACCATCGCGACCGGCTTCGTCGTCGACGACGCCATCGTCGTGCTGGAGAACATTTCGCGGCATATCGAAAACGGCGTGCCGCGCATGAAGGCGGCGCTGCTCGGCGCGCGCGAGGTGGGCTTCACGGTGCTCTCGATCAGCGTCTCGCTCGTCGCCGTGTTCCTGCCTATTTTGCTGATGGGCGGCATCGTCGGGCGCCTGTTCCGCGAGTTCGCGCTCACGCTCTCGCTCGCCATTGCGGTGTCGCTCGCCGTCTCTCTCACGCTCACGCCGATGATGTGCTCGCGCCTGCTCGAAGAAGCGCACGAGAAGAAGGAAGAAGGCCGCTTCGCGCAGTGGCTCGAGCGCGGCTTCCAGCGCATGCAGGGCGGCTACGAGCGCACGCTCGGCTGGGCGCTGGCGCATCCGTTCGTCATCCTGCTCACGCTCGTCGCGACCATCGCGCTGAACGTCGCGCTCTACGTGATCGTGCCCAAGGGCTTCTTCCCGCAGCAGGACACGGGGCGCCTCGTCGGCGGCATCCAGGCCGACCAGTCCACCTCGTTCCAGGCGATGAAGGTGAAGTTCGCCGAGATGATGCGCATCGTGCAGGCGAACCCCGCCGTGGAATCGGTCGCGGGATTCTCGGGCGGGCGCGCGACCAACTCGGGCTTCATGTTCGTCTCGCTCAAGCCCAAGAGCGAGCGCAAGATTTCCGCCGACGAAGTGATCGCGCAACTGCGCGGGCCGCTCTCGAACGTGGCGGGCGCGCGAACCTTCCTGCAAGCGGTGCAGGATATTCGCGTGGGCGGCCGGCAGTCGAACGCGCAGTACCAGTTCACGCTGCTCGCGGACAACACCGCCGACCTCTACAAGTGGGGGCCGAAGCTCACCGAAGCGCTGCAGGCGCGCCCCGAACTCGCCGACGTGAATTCGGACCAGCAGCAAGGCGGCCTCGAATCGATGATCAACATCGACCGGCAGAGCGCCGCGCGGCTGAACATCACGCCCTCGCAGATCGACAACACGCTTTACGACGCGTTCGGCCAGCGCCAGGTCTCGACGATCTACAACCCGCTCAACCAGTACCACGTGGTGATGGAAGTCGCGCCGAAGTACTGGCAGAGCCCGACCATGCTCAACGAGATCTGGGTGAGCACCTCGGGCGGCACGGCGAGCGGCGCGCAGAGCACCAACGCGACGGCGGGCACGGTGACGGGCCCCACCACCGCCAAGACGGGCGGCACGGCCGCCACCACGGCGACGAGCGCCGCGGCCATCGCAGCCGACTCCGCGCGCAACCTCGCGACCAACTCGCTCGCCGCGAGCGGCAAGTCGAGCGCGTCGTCGGGCGCGGCTGTGTCCACGTCGAAGGAAACGATGGTGCCGCTCTCGTCGCTCGCCTCCTTCGGCCCCGGCACCACGCCGCTTTCGGTGAATCACCAGAGCCAGTTCGTGGCCTCGACGATCTCGTTCAACCTGCCGCCCGGCAAATCGCTCTCCGACGCCACCCAGGCGATCTACGACACGATGGGCGAGATCGGCATGCCCGCGACGATCCACGGCAGCTTCCAGGGCACGGCGCAGGCGTTCCAGCAGTCGCTCGACAACCAGCCGCTGCTGATTCTCGCGGCGCTCGCGGCCGTGTATATCGTGTTGGGCATTCTGTACGAGAGCTATATCCACCCGCTCACGATTCTCTCCACCCTGCCCTCGGCGGGCGTGGGCGCGCTGCTCGCGCTGCTGCTCTTCAAGACGGAGTTCAGCATCATCGCGCTGATCGGCGTGATTCTGCTGATCGGCATCGTGAAGAAGAACGCGATCATGATGGTGGACTTCGCGATCCAGGCCTCGCGTGAGGGGCTGAGCTCGCGCGACGCGATTCACCAGGCCTGCCTGCTGCGCTTCCGGCCGATCATGATGACGACCTGTGCGGCGCTGCTCGGCGCGCTGCCGCTCGCGTTCGGGCGCGGCGAAGGTGCGGAGTTGCGCGCGCCGCTCGGTATCTCGATCGTGGGCGGGCTGATCGTGAGCCAGATGCTCACGCTCTATACGACGCCGGTGGTGTACCTGTACATGGACCGGCTGCGCGTGTGGTGGGATGCGAAGCGCGGGCGCGCGGCGCCCGCGGCGCAAGCGGAGTGAGCGAGCGCTCCCTCAGTAGAAGACGGCTGAAGCGTGGCTTCAGCCGTTTTTTTATGCGCGTGCCTGGCGAGGGCGCGGGTGGCGCAAATGCGCAGGCAGGCAACGCACGATCAGGTGCAGCACGAGCGGCACGATGATGCCGTCGTCCACGACACCGGCGACCGGCATCGCGATGTTGAACGGGTCGAGCGCATAGAGCGCGAGCAGCGCCGTGGCGGGCACGAGCCACACGGGACGCCCCGGCTGGCGCAGCGCGTGCCACAGCACGCGCGCATCGCCCTTCACCACATGCCATAGCAACGCGATACGTTTCATCTGCTTTCTCCTTGCGGCTGGCGCGATCGATGCGATCGGCGCGCTCGCCGACTCAATGCTGCTCGTGACCCGGTGCGTCCGAGCGCGAGGTCCTGACCACGAGCCCATCCGGCGCGAAATGGGCGTTGAACATGCCGTCCCCCGCCACACCGCCTTCGGCCCAGTGCCAGCTCCATACTTCCTCGTGGCTCAGCGCATATTTTGCTACCGTGGCCGGCTTGCCGAGCAGGCGCCGCACTTCGTCCTGCGTCATGCCAGGCACGACCTGAGCGATATTCTGCGCCGTGAGCGCCCGGGTCATCGCCACGAGCTTGCCGTTCGCGTCGAAGTCGAGCATCCACGTGGTGAGGCCGTTGGGCCCGCGCGGGTATTCGAGGCGCTGCGCGCCGTCGTCGTCCTCCCACACCATTTCGGGCTTGCCCGCCTGCCGGCGCACGTCCTCGACCGTCGACACGCCAATGCGCAGGCCGCCGAACGCCATCGAATCGGGCTTGATCGCGTTGACGGCGTCGGCGACCTTTTGCTGGTCGCACGCCGCGAGCAGCGTGGCGCAGACGGCGATCAAGGCCGCCGCGATCCAGGGTTTTCGTGACATATCCAGTCTGCGTTGCCGGGAAGTAGTTGGGACAGCGCTGCGCCCGGATCGTTCAGCGCCGCCGCCGCGCTCAGAGTTTTTGCGCAATCGCCAGCGTGAAAATACGCGCCCAGCGCTTCGCTTCGCGCTCGCTTGGCATCGGCAATTGCCAGAGCGGGCGCTTCGGGTCGGCCACTCGCAGCGCCACGTGCCAGCCGTTGGCATCGCGCGCCGCCTGGGCGCCTTGCAGGTCGGCGAAGATATACGCGCCATGCGCGCCGCCCTGCGTCAGCTCGCAGAAGCGCTTGCCCGCCGCGAGACGGGCCTCGCCCCAGGCGCCGGCCACGCGGTGTGTCCAGTCGCCTTCGCCGCGCACATTGGGCGCCACGTCGCGCATCCGGCGCCACACCCAGGCGATGAGCGCGGCGAACAACGCTGCGGCAACCACCGCTGCGCCCACGGCAACGCCCGTGCCGAAGTGCGCCGCGATGGCGTTGAAGGACCAGTACGCGCCGTAGACGAGCGCGGCAAAGGCAAGTAGAACGACGACGATCGGCATGCGAGGAATCCGTGCGGCGGGAGAGAAAAACCAGGGCGAAACGCGGAGGGACGACTGGGACAGATCGCGACGCGGCCCGCGCGCGTGGCGGGCCTCATGGCTTACTACGGTTTGCGATGACTCGCGATCCCTACTGCTGCGGATGCTGCGCGGCCCACTCCTTCAAGGCGCGCAACGTGTTACTCACGTGCTGGTCCGGCGACAGGCTCGTGTATTCGTAGATGATCTTGCCGTCCGGCGCGATCACATACGACACGCGATTGGCCATCGACTCGTGCAGCGGCATCGACGCGTCGTACGACTTGATGATCTTCGAGTCTTCGTCGGCGGCAACCGGGAACTTGCTGCGGCACTCGCTCACCGAAAACTTCGTGAGCGTGTCGATGTTGTCGTGCGAAACGCCGATCACGGTCGCACCGTACTGCTTGTACTGATCGACCGCTTCAGCGAATTCGTGCGCCTCGATCGTGCAGCCCTTCGTGAACGCAGCCGGATAGAAGTACACCACCACTGGCCCCTTCTTGAGCTCCGAAGCGAGCGAATAGGTGTAGGTCTTGCCGCCCAGCGATGCCTGGGTCGTGAAGTCGGGGGCGGAATCGCCTGGCTTGAGCGTTGCCTGCGCAGACAGCGTAAAGAGCGCAAGCCCGGCGCAGACGAGCGCCGCGGCTCCCGCCGCAAAGAACCTCGGTTTCATGTCAAATGCCCTCGAGTTGAATCGCCACGCCGGCGCGCGTTTTGCCCGCGGGTCTTGCCCATCATGCAAATGAGACGCATGACGCCGCGACGATACCGATATTGGATCACACAATTGCGGCACTCGCAGCGCGTCCCCGCGGGCGCAAACCTGACAAGCTGTATTCAACCCTCGGCATAAGCCGTGAACCACGCGCCGGCCCACAGGTTCAACTCGCCGAGCAGCGGCGGCGTGAGCGCATTGAACATGCCCCCCGCCTCGCGCGCGAGGCGCTGCGCGCCGTCGTGATCGCCGCGCTCGGCCGCGGTCGCGATGCGCAGCAGCGTGCCGAGCTCGCCCCGATGACCGTCCACGGCCTCGACGATCTCGCGTGCAAGGCCGAGACGATCGAGCGTGTGCTCGGGCGTCGAGCCGACCAGCACGTGCACGAGCGAGAAGATGCCGGTCATGAAGGCGGCATCGGCAAAATCGGGGTCCTGCGGGCTCAGGCTGCGCGCGGCAAGTTCCATGAAATGCGAGCGCGTGCCCGCGAGCTGCACGAGCGGGTCCGAGCCCCACGGCAGGTCGCGTCCGCTCGCGTAGAGCAGCAGTTGCGCCCAGCGCGCGATCTGGCGCGTGCCCGCCGCGAGCACCGCTTCGCGCAGCGACGAAATCGGCCGCCCCGGCGAGTACGCGCTCGAATTGACGAGACGCAACAGTTGCACCACTACGCCGGGGTGGCTGCGCAGTTCGCGCTCGAGTTCAGCCGTGCCGACGTCGTTGGCGACCAGCGCGAGCAGGCGCACGAGCGCGAGGCGCGACGCGCGCACGCGCGGCGCGCGCAGCACCTGCGGGCGCGCGAAGAAGTAGCCCTGAAACAGCTCGAAGCCGAGCGACGAGGCCAGCTCGAAATCCTCGCCCGTCTCGACCTTCTCGGCGATCAGCGTCTTGCCGTGCGCGGCGAGGCTCGCGACGAGCCCAGGCAATGCCGCGCGCTCGGTCTGCAGCAGGTCGACCTTGATGATGTCCGCGTAGGGCAACGCGCGCAGCAGGTTCTCCGTGATCTCGCACACGTCGTCGAAGGCAATGCGGTAGCCGGCGCGGCGCAGTTGCGCGAGACGCTCCAGCACCGCGGCGTCGAAGCGCACGTGTTCGAGCACCTCCAGCACGAAGCGGCCCGGCGGCAGCAGATGCACGATGTCGTCGAACAGCAACTCGCGGCTGATATTGACATAGCCGTAGTGACGGCCAAGCACCGCGGGCACGCCGAGCTGGCCGATCGTGCGGGTCATCACCTGGGCCGTGGCGAGCGCGTCGTCGTCGACGTCCGCGCGGTTCTGCGCGCCGCCGCGGAACAGCAGCTCATAGGCGTTGAGCGCGCCATTGCGATCGAGAATAGGCTGCCGCCCGAGATAGACGAACGGCTGCGGACCCGTTGATGACCCGGTAGCAAGGTCCGGTTGTGAAGCTGACGGCATAGAAGGCGCGGAACCAGGGGTGCCCCTGCCCGCATCGTCTCGCGCAGCCTCGCTTGCCGGCGCGGCAAACGCTGACGATGAATCGGACATGGCGGATGACTCGTACGGATGGAATGGCCGGTAATGGCCGCCGACGCGCCGGGCCGCCCCTGCGGCCCGCAAGACGGGCGCTTCACGCGCGCCGACCCATCGCGCATGGCGAACGGCGTCTCGACCGGCGCCACTTTAACCGAATCTGGACGCCACCGCACCGATCTCCCGTCACGTTTATGCGTTAGGTGTTTTTTCGGTCGCCGCGGCTAAAGATTTCCCGTCCCGGGTCGATAACTTGCTCTGATGGGCGGCTTCAGCCGGACGTGGAAACCGGCCGGGATGCCACAGACAAACAAAGGGTTGCCAGCGACAGACATGGAAGCGAACAGGATCTCCGCGCCCCGCGAGGGCTGGTTGCGCACGGTCGTCGACCGGTTTTACGCGCTTGCCGGCCTCAAGGGCGTTGCCGGCGACCCGCCCATGCCTGGCGACGCGAACGCCTCACATGCCGCGCAGGCGCAGAGCGCGGCGCGCGCAGCCGAAACAGCCGACGACAAAGCCGCCGCGCCGCTCGTGCCCCCCTCGCCTCCCGCCGCCGAACCCGACTACGCCGACGCCGTTTCGCTCTCGTTCGAGAACACGGCCGCCGCGGTGGACTTCCTCGTGCACGTGGACGCGAGGCTGCACTTTCTCTACGTCTCCGACGCGAGCCTGCGCTTCGCGGGATATCACCGCGAGTTCCTGCTCGGCGCGACGCTCGCCGACATCGTCACCCCCGAGCATCACGAGCGCCTCGAGGCGCTGATCGCGCGCGCCGCGCACAGCGGCGCCGTGGAAAAGGACACCATCGACCTCGTCAAGGCGCTCACCTACCCGCTTCCCGTGGAGCTGCGCGTGCAGCGCGCCCAGTATGGCGAGACGACCGGCTTCGCCGTGGCGGGCTTCGACGTCTCCGGCTGGCAGGGCACCGAGGCCGCGCTCACGCACGCGCTCCATCACGATCCGCTCACCGGTCTGCCCAACCAGACCGCGCTCGCGCCCGAGCTGCAGCGCGCCCAGGCCGACGCGGACCATTTCGGCGTGCCGGTGGCGCTGCTGCTGCTCGACCTTGACGACTATCAGCGTGTGAACCGCGCGCTCGGCTACGACGCCGGCGACGAGCTGCTGCGCGAGACCGCGCGGCGCCTCACCCACCTCGCGCTGCAGGGCGAGATGATCGCGCGCATCGGCAGCGACGAGTTCGCCATCCTGATCACGCCGCAACGCCACGCCGCGCCCGACGAAGTGCGCGCCGCCGCCGAAGCGCTCGGCCGCCGCCTGCTCACCTCCATCCTGCAGCCGTACTCGTTTCGCAACCAGCCCGTGCACCTTTCGGCGAGCATCGGCATTGCCTTCCATCCCGACCAGCGCACGGACGCCTCCGGGGCGGGCGAGGGCGAGGCCGATGCCAGCGCCGACACCACGCCGCTCATCCGCCGCGCGGACCAGGCGCTGCAGCAGGCCAAGGCGATCGGCGGCAACACGCTGACGTTGCACGTGCCCGTCGACGATCCCACCGACGCCATACGCCTGAAGCTGGAGTCGGACCTCTACGACGGTGTGCGCAACGGCGAATTCTCGCTACACTTCCAGCCCATCACGAGCAGCGCTTCGCGCGGCGTGGTCGGCGTGGAGGCATTGATCCGCTGGCAACATCCATTGCACGGTCTCGTGCCGCCATCAACGTTTATTCCGCTTGCGGAATCCGTCGGCCTGATTAATTATCTCGGCAACTGGGTTTTGAAGGCTGCCTGTATGCAACTGACCCAATGGGACGAGCAAGGCATCGAGCTGCAGTACGTGGCGGTCAATGTCTCGCCCCAGCAGTTCCGCAATCCGCGGTTCAGGGAAAGTGTCGAGGAGGCGATCGAGCTCACCGGGGTCGACCCGGGCCGGCTGGTGTTCGAGATCACCGAAAGCCTGCTCATGCACGATCCGCAGCATGCGAAAACGCTGCTCGAAGAGCTCACCTCGCTTGGCATTCGCTTCGCGGTGGACGACTTCGGCACCGGGTATTCGAGTCTGGCGTATCTGCAGCGCTTCCCGCTCTCGAAGCTGAAGATCGATCGAAGCTTCGTCGAGAACCTCATCACTTCGCGCAACGATCAGGCGATCGTGAACGCGGTGGTGGGGCTCGCGCGTACGCTCGATCTCGAGCTCGTGGCAGAGGGCGTGGAGACGGAGGCGCAGCGCGAGCTGCTGACGAACATGGGTTGCGAGCATATCCAGGGATGGCTCGTCTGCAAGGCGCTGCCTTCAGAAGAATTGCAGCAGCGCTTCGTTTCGGGTGCGTTGCACGTGCACGAGGTGCAATGATGCGGGCATCGCAAACAGCAGGGCTTTCGCGAAATTGACATGGTTCAGATGGTAAAGGCCGTCCTGCTAGACCGCTTGTGGGCCCGCATGAATGAACGCGGGGACTTCCCCTTGCTGTCGCAATCGCTGCGCACCACAGTCGCGGCGATGACCAACGACGATTACGATTTCAGCGCGCTCGTGAAGGTCGTGCTCTCGGATTTCGCGCTTACGCAGAAGGTGCTGCGTCTCGCGAATTCGGCCATGTACATGGCGTTCGGCGGCAACATCACGACCGTCACGCGCGCGCTGATGGTCCTCGGCATGGACGCGGTCGGCCATCTCGTCGTCGGCCTGAAGATCGTCGATCACTTTCACCACAGCGCGCCGCGCCGCATCGACGCCAAGCTCGAACTGAACCGCACCATGCTCTCGGGCTGCGTCGCACGCAAGCTCACCGAGCACGGCGACCTGCGCGCGGGCGAAGAGGCCGTGGTCTGCACGCTCATGCGCCAGGTGGGCAAGCTGCTCGTGGTGTTCTATCTCGAGCCCGAGTGGGACCAGATCCGCCGCGAGATCGACGAAGGCGCGAGCGACGACGAGGCCTGCCTCGAAGTGCTCGGCGTGACCTTCGAAGAGCTCGGCCTCGAAGCCGCCACGCGCTGGCGCCTGCCCGACACGATCCGTGCGGGCATGCGCCAGTACGACCCGGCCGACAAGGAACCGCGCGACGTGCAGTGGCTGCGCGCCATCACCAACTATTCGACGGAAGTCGCGCGCGTGCTGACCACGCAGGGCCTCTCGGAAGAGATGCGCGAGACGCATATCGCCGAACTGGCGCAGCACTACGGCCGCGCGCTCTCGACCGATGCCGACGTGCTCGTGCAGATGAGCCTCGCGCTTGCGCGCGAAGAAGCCGAAGACGGCGTCATGCGCGAGATCGTCGAATTGCGCGCCAATGCCGACGCCATCGCTCGCGAAGCGCTCGATCCCGAGGCGCGCATTGCGGCTGGCGTCGAGGACCTGCGCGCATTGCCGGCGGACAGCGCGCTGAGCACCGCCCTCACGCTCGCGACCGAAACCGTGCTCGCGGGCCTGGGTTTCGCCCGCAGCGTGGTATTCGTGCGACGCGGGGCGAACATGTTCGAGGCGCAGCACGGCTTCGGCCCGCACATGGGCGACGTGCTGCCCAAGCTCGCGTTTTCCGCTGCGTTCCAGCCCGACGTGTTTCACCTCGCCATCGCGAACAAGGTCGGCATTTTCATCGAGAATGCGCGCGATGCGAAGATACTCGCGCGCCTGCCCGGGTGGTATCGCTCGAGCTTCGACGACGCGCGCGCGTTCGTCCTGCTGCCCGTGGGCGCGCCCGGCGTCGAGCCCGTGGCGCTGATGTACGGCGACTGGCTCGTGACCCAGGAGCCACGCCGCATTTCACAGAAAGAGATGAGCGCGCTGAACGATCTCGCGCAGCAGCTCGCGCGCTTCTTCACCCACGTACCGCTAACCGCCTGACTCCGACTGAGTCACGACTGAGCGCGGCGCCGCATGGCTTTGCGGCACCGCCCCGCCCGCTCAATCCTCGATCCGCTCCAGCCCCTCGTCTTCCGCATCGCGGCCGGACGTGCCTGCCCATTCCGCGGCCGTGAGCGAGATCGCCGCGACCGTTGCGGCGTCGAGCGGCTCGAGTTCCGCGCACAGCGCGTCCACACGGGCCCAGTCCGCACGCTCCAGCGCCTCGGAAAGTTCGAGCAGCCGCCCGAGCGCGCCTTCACGCTTCACGATCGCCGTGCGGATCGGCTTGGCCAGCGTGAGCACTTCGAGCGTGCTTTCGAGCGGACCGCCGAACACCGCCTCGACGAACGAGAACACCCCCACGAGGAACGCCGCGTCTTCCTCTTCGAGATGTGCCTTGGCAAGTTGCGTCACCGCGATCTCCATGAAGCGCGCGCGCGTGGCCACGAGTTGCAGCAGCGGGTCGTCTTCGGCGGCGATCTTGCGGCCGTCCGCGTAGAGCAGCAACTGCGTCCAGCGCGCGATCGCGTTGGTGCCGGTCGCATTGATCGCCTCGCGCAGCGTCGTCACCTTGCGGCCGATGTTCATGCTGCCCGAGTTGGCAAGCCGCATCAGAT